>CANQIH010000001.1 GCA_947624035.1 uncultured Oscillospiraceae bacterium
GTCTTGGCGGAGATGGGGCACACGATGGTGTCGCCGCCCCACTCGTCGGGCACCAGGTCGTACTCGGTGAGCTCCTGTTTTACCCGGTCGGCGTTGGCGCCGGGCATATCCATCTTGTTGATGGCCACCACAATGGGGATGTTGGCGGCCTTGGCGTGGTTGATGGACTCCACGGTCTGGGGCTTGATGCCCTCGGTGGCGGCCACCACGAGGATGGCCACGTCCGTCACCATGGCGCCCCGGGCGCGCATGGAGGTGAACGCCTCATGGCCCGGCGTATCCAGGAAGGTGACGGGGCTGCCGTTGATGTCCACCACGTACGCGCCGATGGCCTGGGTGATGCCGCCGGCCTCTCCGGCGGCCACCTTCGTGTTGCGGATATAGTCAAGCAGGGACGTCTTGCCATGGTCCACGTGGCCCATGACCACCACCACGGGGGCCCTGGGCACCAGCTCCTCCTCGGTGTCCACATGGTCGTCGATGAGCTTCTCCTCCACCGTGACGACCACCTCGTGCTCCACCTTGCAGTTGAACTCCATGGCCACCAGGGCGGCGGTGTCGTAGTCGATCACGTCGGGCAGGCTCGCCATCACGCCCATGCGCACCAGCTTGCGGACCACCTCGGCGCCGCTCTTCTTCATGCGCACGGCCAGCTCCTGCACGGAGATCTCGTCGGGGATCTGGACCCGGGTGGGGGCCTTCTTGGCGATCTCGAACTGGAGGCGCTGCATCTTGTCGCGCTCCTCCTGGCGGCGCTTGGCGCTGGCGGCGGCGGAGTTCTGGCGCTGCTTGTTGCGGTTGCCGATCTTCTCCTTGCCCCGCTTCATCTTGTCGGCCTTGTCGCCGGCCATGCGGTCGAACCGCTCGTCGTACTTGGAGAGGTTGGTGTTGGCGGAGCCGCGGGTATCCACCACCTTCTTCTCCGGCATCTGCTTGGGCACGTGGGGCTTCTCCGGCTTGGGCTGCTTGGGCTGGGCAGGCGTCTGGCTGGGCGCAGCGGCAGCAGGCGCGGCGGCCTTCTGGCCGTCCTTGGCCTTGGGCTGGGCCTGCTTGGCGGCGGGCTTCGCCTCCGCCTTCTGGGGCGCGGCCGTATCAGCGTATACCTCCGCGATGCTCTCTATCTGGTTGTGCTGGGTCATATACTCGAAGATGATGCTCAGCTCCTCGTCCTCCAGGACCTGCATGTGGTTCTTGGGGGTCGTGGCGTACTGGGTCAATATCTCCGTAATGACCTTGGAGGTGACGCCAAAGTCCTTGGCCACCTCATGCACGCGGTATTTGATCAGGCTCATACGTTCGCTCCTCCTGTTCCTGAGTCCTTGCTGCGGCCCGGGCGAAAGCCCCGGCCAAACCCTTATCACATATGACAGCCCCGGCCACGGGCTTGCTGCGCCCGATGGCGTGGGCTATATCGTTTCTTGTATAGGCGCTCTCCGCCATGGGTACGCGGCGGCGCTCCGCCAGCTCCCGCACCCGGCGGACAGTGCCCTCCGCGGCGTCCGACGCCGTCAGCACCAGCCAGTCGCGGGACGGCTTTTGGCATGACGCCCACTCCTCGGCGCCCACCAGCAGCTTTCCCGCCTTGGCGGCCAGCGCCAGATAGCGCAGTGCCTTATCCATGCTCCTCCGTGACGGCAGCCTCCAGCGCGTCGTAGGTCTCCGGGCTGATGGAGGCCGCCAGCATCCGCTCCAGGGCCCGGTTCTTCCGGGCCTTCTGCAGGCATTCGGCCTTGCGGCAGATGTAGGCGCCGCGGCCCGGGGTCTTGCCCTTGGCGTCCGCCACGATCTGGCCGTCCGGTGTGCGCACGATGCGGATCAGTTCTTTTTTGGGCGCGTGTGCGCGGCATCCCACGCACATCCGCACGGGGTCGGCCATGGTCAGTCCTCGCTTTCGGGCTTGATGTCGATCTTGATGCCGGTGAGCTTGGCGGCCAGGCGGGCGTTCTGGCCCTCCTTGCCGATGGCGAGAGACAGCTGGTTGTCGGGCACGATCACCCGGCAGGCCTTGCCCTCCTCGTCCATGTATACCTTGATGACGTCCGCCGGGGACAGGGCTGCGGCCACGTATTCCTCGGGGGTCTGGCTGTACTTGATGATGTCGATCTTCTCGCCGCAGAGTTCATCCACGATGCTGGCTACACGGCCGCCCCTGGGGCCCACGCAGGCGCCGATGGGGTCCACGTCCGGCGCGGTGCTCCACACGGCCATCTTGGTCCGGGAGCCGGCCTCACGGGCGATGCTCATGATCTCCACGGTGCCGTCGGCGATTTCGGGCACCTCCAGCTCAAACAGGCGCTTCACGAGGCCGGGATGGGTCCGGCTGATGAGCACCTGGGGCCCGCGGGTGGACTTGCGGACCTCGATGACGTACACCTTCAGCCGCTTGCCCTCGGTCAGGACCTCGTCCTTGATCTGCTCGTTGACGGACAGCAGCGCGTCGGTATACTCGGAGTTAGAGCTGATCTTCATGGAGACACTGCCGGTGCGCGGGTCGATGCGGGCCACCTCGCCGGTGAGGATCTCGTGCTCGTGGCTCGTGAACTCGTCATAGATGAGGCCGCGCTCGGCCTCGCGGATGCCCTGGATGATGACCTGCTTCGCGGCCTGGGCGGCGATACGGCCAAACTCCTTTGTGTTCACGGGGACCTTGATCTGGCCGCCCACCTTGGCGCGCTTGTTGATCTTGTGGGCCTGCTCCAGGGTCATCTGGACGGCGGGGTCCTCCACCTCGTCCACCACGTCGGTGACGATGTACATCTCCACCTTCTTCTTGTCCTCGTCCATCTCCACCACCACGTTGTCGGCGGCGTCGGGATTGTCCTTGCGGAAGGCGGCCAGCATAGCCTGGTTGATCTTGTCGTACATATATTCACGAGGGATGCCCTTTTCCTTTTCCAGGTCCTCGATAGCAGCGAAAAATTCGGCGTTCATTTCTCTTCTCCTTTGATCACATTTCCATGTGCAGCCGCACGCTGGCGATCTGCTTTTTGGCGAACCGGCGCTCGCCTCCGGCCTCGATGGTCACGTCGCCGTCCTCGTAGGCCGTGAGCTTTCCGATCCACTGGCGGGCCCCATCCACGGCGCTGTAGAGCTTCACCTCCACAGCCTCGCCCATGAAGCGCTCGAAATCCGAGGGCCGCTTCAGCGCCCGCTCACATCCGGCGGAGCTCACCTCAAAGATGTAGCTGTCCGGCACGGGGTCCTTCTCGTCCAGGATGGGGTCCATGGCCCGGGAGACAGTCTCGCAGTCGTCCAGGGTCACGCCCTCAGGGCTGTCCAGATAGAGGCGCAGATACTTCTGCCCCGCCTCCGTGACATATTCCACATCCCAGAGCTCGAATCCGGCGCCGTTCACCACCGGCAAAGCCAGGTCCCACACGGTCTTTTCTACACGGTTCATCTTTTGATTTCCAATTTCTGACAATTTCTTTTAAATCAAGAAAAAGAGTGGGATGTGTCCCACTCCAGGAAACGGTCTGCGCTAGGGTGACTATACCATATCTTGTAGCGCAAATCAAGCCCTTTTTCATATTTTCACTTATAATATATGTAGTCCTATGGAGAACATGCTTATCTACTTGTCCTCCATATAACAGCGCAGCTTTTCCAGGGCTTTTTTCTCTATGCGCGATACATAGGACCGGGATATGTGCAGCATATCGGCCACCTCCCGCTGGGGCATGGGCGCCCGGCCGTCCAGGCCGTAGCGGCTTCGGATGACCGTGGCCTCCCGGCCGTCCAGGGCCATGTCCACCGCCCGGCGCACCCGGACCACTGACTCCCGGCGGGCCAGCTCCTCCAGCATGTCCTGGTCCGCGGCGATGGTGTCCAGCAGGGCAAGGCCGTCCCCCTCCCCGTCGCCGTCCAGTGCGTCGGAGAGGGACACGTCCCCCGCCGACTTCTTCTGCCCGCGGAAGTGCATGAGTATCTCGTTTTCTATGCACTTGGAGGCGTAGGTGGCCAGGCGGACGCCTCGGTCCGGCCGGTAGGTGGACACGCCCTTGATGAGCCCGATGGTGCCAATGGACACCAGGTCCTCCGCGTCAGCGCCGGTGGTGTAGTATTTCTTGATGATGTGCATCACCAGCCGCAGGTTGTGTTCGATGAGCGTGTTGCGCGCCTCGATATCCCCCTCCATGGCCCGCTGGATGCACGCCTGTTCCTCCTGGGGCCGCAGGGGCCTGGGGAAGGTGGAGGCGTTGTCCCCCAGCCGCAGCATCATGAGCGCGCTGCTCACCAGCAGCATGAACGTGGCAGAAAGCATATGAGCATCACCCCTCTTTCATGCTATGCTGCTTCAGTTTGTCCTGATTCGACAAAATGAGAGGACGCGCTCTATAGAAACAAAAGACCCATCCGGCTCCAAGGAGCACGGATGGGTCAGCTATGTTGTTGATGCGTCTCAGAGGGTGATGTCGCGGCCCGTCATATAGGCGATGAGGCGGCGGCGTGTGATGATGCCGCACAGGGCGTTGCGGCCGTCCACCACCGGGACGAAGTTCTGGGCCAGCACCGCGTCGATGACCGCCTTCTCCTCCGCGTCCATGTTGATGGACGGACAGAACTGCACACGGAGGATGTCCTTGATGCGGAACGACTCCAGCTCGTGGGGCTCCCGGGCCCCGGTCTTCAGGATGTGGCGCAGGAAGTCGCCCTCGGCGATGCTGCCCACGTAGCGGTCATTTTCATCCAGCACGGGCACCGCCGTGAAGCCGTGCCGGGCGAAGCTCTCCATCCCCTGTCTCACCGTGTCGTCCTCATGGAGGAACACCGTGAAGGACTTGGGTATCATGATCTTGGCAATATTCATGGTCGACTCCTGTAACTGTGGCGGTTTGCCTGTTTCCACGGTACAGATTACCATGGAAATGTGAACAGACTATGAGCAAACGGCATCTTTTTTGTAACGATGCTGACACAAAACGTCTATAGCTGTCTTGCCGGATGATACCATACCGGCGGCGGAACCGCAACCAAGCCGCCTTGTGTTTTGTGTACGCCCATGGTATACTTTCCCCGCCTGGCGCCGCGGCGCCAGAACAACGGAAAGGGGGTGCCGGGATGCTGTCAGAAGCACTGCGCGTCCGCGCCCGTGAGCTCTGGCGAAAACAAAAGGACGCATTGGGTCCCCTGGGGCCGGCGCTGGACGCTGAGATATCCTCCGTGCCGGGGGACGAGGGCGCTCTGCTGGCATTGGCCTACGGCACCCTGCCCATATCGGACGCAGCCACGGTATCCGTCCCGGTCATCCACAGCTTCGTCCGTCACGCCCTGTTTCTGCGGGAGCACAGCCCCTTCTGCCGGGGTATCCCGGAGGACATGTTCCTGCACTTCGTCTGGTATCCCCGGGTCAATTCCGAGGACATCACCGATTGCCGCCCCTTCTTCTATGAGCATCTTGCCACCTTAACGGACGGACTGGACAGCGAGGACGCCGTGCTGGCTATCAACCGCTGGTGTGCCGAACACATGACCTATGAGCTCACGGACGGGCGGACCGAGAACCCCCTGACCGCCTACCGGTCCGGCACGGGCCGCTGCGGAGAGGAATCCGTGTTTCTGGTGACGGCCCTGCGCAGCGTGGGCATCCCGGCCAGGCAGGTGTACGTCCCCTGGTGGGCCCACTGCGACGACAACCACGCCTGGGTGGAGGCCTGGACCGGCGGGCGCTGGCGGTATCTGGGCGCCTGCGAGCCGGAACCTGTGTTGGACCGGGGATGGTTCTGCGACGCCGCCGCCCGGGCGCCCCTGGTCCACTACCGTACCTTTTTCGACTGCCGCGAGGGGGACCAGCTGACGGAGCGCATGGGCTCCGTGCGGCTCTATAACGTGACAGGCCGGTACGCGGACACGTCCCGCCTGACGGTTTGTGTCACCGGCCCGGACGGCAGGACCGCCCCCGGCGCCATGGTGGAAATAGACGTTGTAAATATGACCGCTTTCCGCCCCATTTTGCGAAGCCGCACTGACAGCGAAGGCTGTTTCACGGTGGACCTGGGCCGGTCCGGCCTGCATGTCGAGGTGTTCTATGGTGAACTCACCGCGTCCGCAGACGTCCAGCTTGCCAGTGACACGGAAGTCACCCTGACCCTGGCCCCGCCCCGGGCGGATACCTTCATCTGTGAGCTTGCGCCTCCCGCGCCCTCCGCCCGGAACAGGACTTCCCTATCTCCTGCACAGCAGGAGGAAAACGCGGCAATCTTGGCCGCCTGCGCCGCGGCCAGGATGGCGCGGGCTGAAACATGGCGCCGGCCGGAATACGACACTGCGGAGGGACCTTGGCCAAAGCTGTTCGCGCTGGCGGCGGGCAACGCGCCCGAGCTGTACCGGTTCTGCCTGGCCCATGAGGGCCGGGAGCGCTCCCTGGCCGCGCAGATGCTCCTGGCCATGGCGGAAAAGGACTGCCGGGACGTGACCTTTGAGGTATTGGAGGGCCATTTTCAAGCCGCCCTCCCCTACGCCGCGTCGGAGCACTTCGTGGAGGAGATATTGGACCCACGCATCGGCTACGAGGTGCTGGAAAACTGGCGGCATGCCATCCTGGCCGCACTGCCGGAGCAAGACCGGCGGCGCTTCGCCGCCTGCCCGGAGACGCTGATGGCACGGCTGGCGGCGCTTCCCGAGCCGGAGGGGAACTATTATCCCACCCTCGCCATGACCCCCTCCGCCGTCCTGGCCGCCGGCCGCGCCGATGAAAGGGCCCGCCGGGCCCTATTCGTGGCGGTCATGCGGACCCTGGGCGTACCGGCCCGGCTGGACCCGGCGGACGGGGCGGCGGAATACTGGCGGGACGGGCGGTATCACCGGGCAGACGACGCATCTGCGGATAGCTGCACGGTCAGGCTTCTCCCCCAGGCGGACGAGCGGTCCGTCTATGGGACCGACTGGACGCTCTCACGCCGGGAGGATGACGGCTGGACCGTCCTGGAGGACGGCGGCTGGACCGCCCCCTTCCGGCTGTCTCTCCGGCCCGGCCTGTACCGTCTGGTCACGGCCCACCGCCTGCCAAACGGGCGGCAGCTCTGCTGTGTCACCGGCTTTATGCTGGAGCGGGGCTGGACCGCGGCGCTGCCTCTGGTGCTGGAGAGCGCCGCCCCGGAGGACATGCTCAGCCGCATCCCCCTGGAGCCGGTGCGCCTGCGTGCTGAAAACGGCAGCGCGGTCTCCACCGGCAGTCTTTTCTCCGGCCCCGGCGTCATGATGTGGCTCCGGCCCGGCACGGAGCCCACCGCCCACGTGCTGGGCGAGCTAATGGACGCCGCGCCCGCCCTGGCGGAACAGGGTCTCGGTCTCGCGGCGGTATTCCTCAACAGATCAGACACGGAGGACGCGGCGGTGCGACGGATGCTGGCGGCACTGCCCGGCACGGCCGTGCTCTTCGACGAGTCAGGCCGCGCCGGGGAGCACATGGCCCGGGAGCTCTTCCTGGAGCCAGGCGTGTGGCCGTTGCTGGCACTTGTGGACGGCGCCCACACAGGCCGCTTCGGATGCGCCGGATATCAGGCAGGCGCGGTGGAGCTCATATCGCGGCTGGCCACATGCCTGTAAGACAGTTTTAAAAGCGAGGACAGGACCCTAACGGGCCCTGTCCTCGCTTTATGTACAAAACATCTCTCTTATAGCATCCCCTGGGCCGTACTGATCAGCGTGGAGATGGAGTCCGCGTCCGCCACACCGGATCCAAGCAGGGTGATGGCGCTGTTTACCACCGCTGCCGCGTCAGGATTTTCCGTGTCCAGGATGGTCTTGGCCTGCTGGAGCAGTACCAGCACGCTGTCCGTGTTGGCGTCAAAGTCCGCCTCCACCAGAGCAGCAGCGGAGGTGAGCAGTCCCGCGGCGGCGCTCTGCCCCTGGCCCTCACCGGCAGGGGCCTCCGTCTCATCCCCAACGCTGGTCTCCGGCGCGGGGGAGGTCTCCTGCTCAGGGGTGGGCTCCGGCGTGGGAGCTGCCGCCTGCTCCGGGGTGGTCTCAGGCGCCGCCTCAGGCTCTGCCTGCGATTCGCTCTCAGGAGCGGACGCCTCGGGCTCCTCGCCCTCCGGCAGTTCGATCGCTCCCACGGCGACGGCCTCCTCTACGGACGCGCCGTCCACTGCATAGAGCTTGTTGGCCCCGTCGCGCATCTGCGCCACGACGAATCGACAGTCATCGGACACACCCACATCGTAGGTACCTTCCAGCAACACATTCCCGTGCCAATCCAGCAGCGAAACACCGTCGCCGTCATGTGTCTTAAAGAGCTTTCCGTTCCCCTGAGCGTACAGGGTCTCGAAGCCCTTGGTCTCCGTCCCGTCAGCCGCCACCAGTGTATAGGTCCCGTCAGCCTCCTTGTATATTCCTGCCATGCCGTAGTTGGAGAAATCATCGCTGGGATATCTCAGTTCGCAGGTCACCTGGCCCTGGCCGTTCACATAGCCGGTCATACCGCCTTTCTCCACGGCAAAGTAACCGTTGGCCCAAACGTGGTGTTCATTGGAGATGAAACGGATCAGCACGTCGTCATATTCCAAGGGAACGACGACATTGCCGTTCACATCCATGACGCCATTAAGCATTGTGTCGCCATCATAGATCCGCGTGTACCCGTCCGGGAATTCATCATCAAAGATGGTGTAGCCCGTGCTGTCCTTCAGACTCTCTCTCAGGACGTACATGGAGGAATAGGCGCTAAAGTCAGACAAGTTGCGGACTGTCCCCACGGCAGTGAACGTCCCATCATAGGTAGTGACCGTGCCCGTGGTGCGGTCCCTGATGTTCAGGTAATCCCCTTCCGCAGCCGCATCATCGAACTGGTCCCGGGTGAGCTTTACCGACGTGAGTTCCGCCCCGTCGATGTGGTAGATCACAGCCTCATCGATATAATAGTAGACCAAATCCCGAATGCTGCTGTCATAGCCAGAGAAATCGTAATCGTCCTCCGTGGCCGTATTCTGAAACCTATAGGCGACGATCCAGTTCTCATCCAGCACTGTGATCTTATCGTATTCGCATGGAATGATCTCCAGGCCCCGCTGCGAGACAACGCCGCATTTCTCCTGGCCACCCACTTCGCGATTGGCGATCAGCCAGCCTTCATCGCAGGAAAAGTAATGCAGATACACCGGCTCAGTCAGCTGCTGGCCGCTCACGTCGATGAGGGCGTAGTTGTGACCGTCATTGGTCCCAAGGAGGAGGTCGGTGCCCGATACGAACTCCCTGCCCACTGTATCGCCGATCAGCTCCAGCTGCGGATCGCCGGTATAGGCATCCAGGGACGCTGCCTCCAAAGAAGCAGCCTCCACCTCCACGGCGCCGCCCACACTGCCGGCCAGCGCCACCGGCGACGCGCCGTTGACCAGGTAGAGCGTGGAGGATGTATAGCCGTCCTGGGCGATCAGGTAGTTGCCGTTGGCGGACAGGGAGTAACCGTCGCTGCCGGACAGGAGCACATTGCCGTGCCAATCCAGCAGGTCGTAGCTGGAATCCGATCTGCCGACCCAGAACATACCTTTGGACCCGCTTATAGAAGACAAGTACCCATACGTGGTGCCCAGGGACTTCTCTACGCCGTCGCCGGACAGGATAGTGTACGACCCGTCCTCCCCCTTGTACTGGGCGGACATGCCATAACAGTAGACATCGGACGACGAATGGGCGAAGGCGGCTGTCACCGTGCCGCCGGCCGTGATGTAGACGAACTGGCCGTCCTTCTCCCCAGAGAAATAGCCGCCGTTTTCATACGCAAAATCATCCATGTCGTAGTCGATCCTGTCGAACTCCGCCGGAACGATGATATTGCCATAGCGGTCCATCACGCCGTATTTACTGGTATTCCAGTCGTAGAACTCAGCATAATTCCCGCGGAAACTATATACGCCATATCCCGTGCTGTCGGACAGCAGTTCCGAGAGCACGTCGCTCTCCTCGTAGTCGCCGAAGTCCGACATATACTCTGCGGTCCGGAGCGGTGTGAACGACGGGTCATAGGTGGTGATGACGCCGGAGCGGTCCTGGATGTTCAGGTAGTCACCGGAGGCTCGTGTGTCCCCATAGGCGTCCCGGGTGAGCGTACTCACGAGGGCAGAGTTCTCACCGTCCAGATAGTAGACGTCCGCGCTGGCGATCTGGAAGTGGTCGCCGTCCCAGTTGTAATAGTCGTAGTCCTCTTCTGTCCCCTCCGTGAGCGTGATACCGACCGCCCACTTCTCGCTGATGACCTGAAGCTCGTTATACTGGAACGGGATGAGGATATCTCCGTTGTCCGCCAGCAGGCCGGTGCCGCTCCCGTCCGCCATCCAGGTCTGGATGTTGCCGTATTTGCCGTCAAAGCTTCTGCCGTACACCGGCTCGGTCAGCAGGTTTCCGTTCAGGTCCATCAGCGCGTACAGGCCGCTGACGTCCTGATAGGCGATGTCGTTGGTCCCGCCGATGAAGCCAGTGACCTTGACGCTGCCGGACTTCTCCAGAGTCACGTCACCTGTGAACACGTCGATGGGCTCGGCGGGGTGGTCGCCCAGCGCCACCCTGTTGGTGGCGGTGATGACTGCGTCCGCGCCCAGAACGTTGTCCTCCGTGGACAGCAGGATGCTGTTGACGTCCAGGCCCGTGTCGTCGTCCAGGGTGGTGAAGGTGTCCTCGATGGGGTCCTTGATGCCGGTGCTCTCCGTCACGTTGTGGGTGACACGCTCCAGCGTCCGCTGCATGTCCTTGTACTCGTAGCCCATCTGGCTGAACTTGTAGCTGAAGTCATACAGCTTCTGGTGCTCCACTTCGCCCAGCTTGACGGGAGGCGCCTTGCCCTGGGCCGTGGCGGCCTCAGCCGCCGCCTGGTCCGTGGTGGCGATGACTTCATCCACCACCTGGTTGACGGCCTGTTGGTCCGTGATGTTGTCGCGCACGATGTGGATCTTGATGTCGTTGACTACCAGGGTCGCCTGATCCTGGCCCACAGTATCCGCGATCTCGCCCGTGAGCACCAGCTCCTGGTTGGCCAGTTCCTTCTTCGCCGGGTCCAGTGTCTGGCCGCTGCCGGCCTCATAGGCCATCATGACGCCCGTCAGGGCGCCGGTGCCGGACACCTCATAGGGCGCGGCCGTCAGCACCTCGCAGTTGAACACACCGGAGGTGGACAGGGTCGTGGCGATCATGTTGCAGTTGACGTAGTTCATGTTCGCCGTCTTGACCTGGATGCCGCCGCTGTCCGTAAGGCGCACCAGCGCACAGCTGAGCGTGACCGTACCGATCTGCTCGTCGGATATGAGGCCGCCCAGCTGCGCACGCTCGTCCGCGTTGGTGATGGTGATGGTCTTCACCTGCGACTCCGTGACGCCAAAATACTGCGTGATATACGCCCGCTGCTCCGCCGACAGATCCGCGCCCAGCGTCAGCACGATCGTCGACTGAGCGGGTGTCGCATCGGCAGCGGCGGACGGCGCCAGGCCTGCCAGAAGAGCGCACATCAGAAGCGCCGTCAGGCAGCGTTGGATCATCCTGTTTCTCCTTTGCATCGTGTTTGCCTCCTGTATGTAAACTCACAAAAAGACTCCGTTTGCGCGCACAGAGCCAAGACACTCAAAGCTGATCTCCTTGATGACGCCATACTCGCAGATGATGGACACCGCGCTGTAGTAAGGCGCGTCGTTGCGGATGAGCACATAGCCGTTGCAGCCGTCGTCCCGGACGTTGCAGGCGTACAAAAGCTCGTTGCCCCGGAAGCCGGCCACGCCGTCCAGCGGCTTTCCGGCAAACTCCGGGAAGCCCTTGAGGATGTCGCTCTCCGCGCCTCCTACCCGCACGCCGCCCGGCAGGGTGACGTCCGCATATGTGCCCTGGGTGTCGATGAGCGCCGTCAGGATGCAGTCAGACGCCGCGGCGGGTTGGCCGGTCATGTTGGTGACGCCGATCATCTCTTTGTAGGGCAAATTCTCAAAATAGTAGTACTGCGTGTTGACGATCTCCGTCCACTGTCCGTCCGCCATATCCGCGCTGCTGTGGAAGTCATAGGGGATGACAGTCTGCCGGTCCAGCCGCAGGTCCGCCTCCGCCATGTCCCTCACGGCGGTGGGAAACTGATATGTGTGTCCGTTGATCTCATAGAGGAACGTGCCCATGTCGCCCTGGGGCGTGTCCTCCGCGGCCGGGGCGGGCGTCTCCACCAACTCCGGTGTGGGCTGGGCAGTTGGTTCTGCCAGTTCAGGTGTGGGCTGGGCCGCCGGCTCTGCTTGTTCCGGCTCGGGCGTGGGCTGGGCCGTCAGCACCTCCTGGACCATCTGCTCTGTGCCGACCTCCGTACTGCCCACCACCTGCTGGTACATCGGGAAATAGTCGTAGGCCGTTTGCTGCCCCTGCATGAGCTCGATGGCGAACACTGTCTGATCATAGGCGAAGCACACCGTCTCACAGGTGAACTGGTTGGCGCCCACCATCATGGTGAAGTCCAACCGCCGGGCGGGCAGTTCCGCCGCGGTAGCGTCCTCGGAGGCGAACGCCGTGGTCACGCTCATGTTGGCGATGTTCTTCGCGTAGCTGTCCAGCGCCTCGGCCTCGCTGCTTCCCTCCATCGGGACATAGCTGATGGTCAGCGTCCCCGCCGCCGGACTGATGGCGCCGGAGTCGTTTACCGGCGAATAGGACGTCAGTGCCCGCCCGGAGGCGTTGTTGCCCCAGCCCCCCGGCACACTCACAAGGACCGGGTCCCGCAGGACCGTCCGCACGAAGGACGCGGCCTCATAGACCGGCAGGCCCAGCTCCGAGACAGCGGCCTCTACCGCGGCGCTCACAGATGGCTGCGCCGTTGCCTGCGCGGGTGTATCCGGCACCGGGGTCTCCTGCGCCGGCGCATCCTGGGCGGCCGGCTGGCTGTCCACCACCGACCGCAGCAAAGCGGCCACCGAGGCGGCGTCCGCTGCCCCCGTATCCAGAAGGGTGATGACGCTTCTCAGCGTCGCCGCTACCGGGTCGTCCTCCTCCAGCGCGTCCACGCACTGCTGCAGCAGCAGCCGCACCGTCTCGCTGTTTGCGTCCAGATCCAGTTCTGTCAGGGCCAGCGCCGTGTTGACCTGATCCGCTATAGCGCCGCTGGCGGCCTCCGCCCTGGCAGCCGGGCCAAGGCACATGGCCGCTGCCAGCAGCGCGGCGGCAAGCCGTCTCAGTCGATTCATTGCCACACTCCCCCATAGCTCTCAAGCGCCGTGGGCGCCAGGGCGAACACGGCCGGGTCGGGATCGCCTGTGCCGTCCTCCTCCAGCCGGATATGCACGCTCTCGCCCACAAGCGAGAACTGATACATCCAGTCCTTCGTCTGGTAGGTATACTCGTCCCCCGGCACGAAGTGGCGGATCCGGTCGGTGGAAACCAGGAACAGGTAGTGGTCGATGAGGTCCCGGTAGACCGGGTCCTCCAGCGCCTCCATGAAGTAGCTGTAGCCGTTCATGGCCGGGTCCAGGCTGTTCTCCAGGCTGTCCTGATCGTCCCAGGTGGTGTCCACCTCATACCACGCCCCGTCCATCTTCACCAGGCTCCAGGCGTGGCGGCCCATATCCTCCGGCGAGGCCCCGGCCATGCCGCCGATGAAGGCGGTATCGATGCCGCACTGCTGCAAAAGATACTCGAAGGCCAGGGAGTACCCGTCGCACACCGCGTAATTGGGGTTTCCGGCGGAGTCCGTCACCAGTGCGCCGTAGGCGGTGTGGGCCAGGTCCTGCCCAGTCCTGAAAATGCTCAGGTCCTCCGCCACCGGATCGTCGTAGTCCACGAGCCCGATGAGCTTGTCGTGGACCTGGCGAATGGTCTCGTATTCCGAGATGCTCGTGTCTATGTCCGCGAGAAAGGCGTCAGCCGCCGCGTTGAAGGCCGTCATCTGGGGCACGAAATTCTCGAATGGCTCCATCATCATGAAGTAGACGAAGTAAAAGCCGTTTTGAACCACCGCCTCGGAGGAGAAGCACATATCGGCCTCCTCCCGGGAGTACAGCCAGAACAGCTCCGGGTGGTCAAAGCAGATCGACCGGTATGCCAGCTCGAACTCGTAGTAGAATTCGTCGCCCTGCGGGTCCATATCCGTCATCATGAGGCCGATGTTACCGGGGCTCACCGGGTCCTTCGCCACGCCGTACATCACGTCGTATATCTGTTTGGCGATGGGGTCCAGGTTGTTGTAATAGTAATAGTTCTCCGCCCGGTTGACCAGCAGGCTGTCCTCCTGGGGCGTGTAGGCGGCCATTTGGGCGTTCAGGTCCTGGGCCTCCGAGGCGGTCAGCATCTCCATGGGCTGAGAGGGCGTGCGGACGGCCATGTCGCCGGTGGGCATGACGATGCCGCCGGTCTCCAGCTCATTCGCCGCCTCCGCCGCCGCAGGCGGGAACATGAGCGCAGCCGTCAAAAGGCACAGGACGCACTGGACCGCCAGTCTCCTTCTCACATCCATCCGCTCCTTCCTCTTCATCCCGCTGTCACTGCAGCGCCCACACGGCGGAGATGACCACGTCGTTGGCTGGCATGGTGAAGGTGAACTCGTCCTCCTCCACGACGCCCTGCACACCGGGCAGACCAAACGCCGTCCAGCCCGAAAAGCTCTTGCCGGCGGTCACCGGCTCGTGGGTGACGGTGACGATATCGCCCGCCGCGAAATAGCCGCTGCTGCCGCCCGTGGCAAGTATGCCGCCGTTGACCTGCACGCTGTATCCCGTCACCGGCTCCGGCGTGGGCGTCGCGGGTTCAGGCGTGACCACGGGCTCCGGCGTAGGCGCCGCGGGCTCCGGGGTGATCACAGGCTCCGGCGTTGCTGCCGCGGGCTCCTGTGTATCCGCCGCAGGCTCCGGTGTGGCATCCAAGGCTGCATAGACCGCCGCCATGACCACATCCTCAGCCGGCATGGTGAAGCGCACGGTCTGGGCTGTCAGCTCTGCCTCCTCCAGGCCCGGATCCCCGCTGACGATCATCCAATGCGTGAACTGCGCAGAGCCGTCGTCCTCAGACCCACGGTCCGCCGTCACCTCCACCGTCTGCCCCGCCGCGTAGCGCCCGTCCCCGGTGCCGTTGCTGACGGTCAGCATGTACTGCACGGCCGTACCGGCCGTATCATCCGCACCCTTCCCAGGGAGCAGCACTACCGCCAGAACGGCACAGAGCAAGACAGCTGCGGCGATCAGGAGCAGCTTTTTCCCGCCGCCCTTTTTTGTCTTTCCGGCGGCAGGCGGCGCCCCGCGGTCCCCGGTCTCTTTGTCCGGCACAGACCCGTCCGCGGCCGGTCCCGGGTCCGGGACCTTCTCTTGCTGGTGTGCGGGCCGTCTCTCGTCCAGGACGGTCTTGTCCTCCGCCGCGCCCATCTCCGGCTGTTTGGGTATGACCACGGTCTTGTCCGGGTCCTCGGCCCGGGGCAGCACTTCCGAAGCCGCGGGGCGGCAGCGCTCCAGGTCCCGGAGCAGCTCCGAGGCGTTCTGATACCGGTCCTCCGGGCGGAAGGCACACATCTTCAGTACGACCTGCCCCAGCTCCGGTGACACCAGCGCCGGCATTGGCAGCGGCGTCTCTCCCGAAAGCCGCTCTGTGAGGGCCCTCTCCCGGTCCGCGGCGGTATAGGCGTCCGTCGGGTAGAAGGGCAGCCGGTTGCGGTTGAGGGCCTTATACAGCACCAGACCGAGGGAATAGATATCCGCCGTGCCGTCATACCGCACGCCCCGATGGACCTCCGGCGCCATATAGTTTTCCGTGCCCTTGATGGATAGCTCGCCGGAGCTGCTGTCATAGGCCCGCGCGATGCCAAAGTCGCCAAGCTTATAGCCGCCGAATTGATTGACGAAGATATTGCCCGGCTTGATATCCCGGTGGATGATGCTCTTCTCCTCAAAGAGCGCCAGGGCCTTCGCCAGCTCCACGCCCAGCCGGTGCACGTCCGCCTCCGTGGCGCCGTGTTCCCGCTGGTGCTCCAAGAGCGGCGTCAGCAGCTCCATGCGGATAAGCACGTACCACTGCATGGCGTCCGGCTCCTTGATGACCTTATAGTCCTCGCAGCTCACGATATAGGGAAAGCCCTTCATGGAGACCATGATCTTGATCTCGTCGATCAGGCTGTCGACCACGCTCTGGAAATAGGCCGTGACGGAGCGCTCGTCCATGCCCTCGGCCCGCAGCGTCGATACAGTCGATGGGTCCTGCGGCACACGCACCACCTTCAGCGCCGACGTGAGAGAGACGCTTTGGTCGTTTTTCCGTATCTCAAAGACCTCGCCGCTGGCGCCGCGGCCGAGCCGGCGGACGATCCGCCAGTCGTCAAATACTAAGCTGCCGTTCTGAAAATCCATAAAGTCCTTCTCCTGGTCGGAAGCGTGGCGGCGCTATGGCCGCCCGCCGTCACTTGCTGAGTACGCAGTCCACCACGCGCAGCATGAGTTTTCCGTACACGGCCACCCGCAGGCGGCTGACCCCGGTGAGGTCCACCGAGAACTCCTGGGGCTCGCAGCCCGCGCCGATGAGCGGGGACTGATACAGCAGCGCCCCGTCGCCGTATATCCACAGGTACACGTTGTCCACCGACTTATTGGCCGCCGCGCTGTCCAGGACCACCCGGCCCGTCAGCTTTGTATATTCACGGTCCAGCCAGTATTCCTGCCAGGACTCCCCTTCTGGATACTTGCCGCCGAAGCCGGTCTCGTAGTAGTTGCCCATGTTGTCCGTGACGCCGTCATAGACGATGAACGCGCCGTCGTACCGGGAACCGCTGAGCCAGTCCATATCGCTGAGGAGGATCTGCGGCTCCGTGCTCCGGGGCGCCTCTACGGCGGAGGACAAAGTGGGCGACGCCGCGCTCTCATAGAGCGCGCAGTCCACAAGGCGGATCATGTTCTTCCCCTGGATGACGATCCGCAGCGTGGTGACGCCGGACACGTCTATCACGAAGTCCATGGGCTCGCATCCGGCCACCACGGCCTGGGTGCGGTACAGCAGCGCCCCGTCGCCGTAGACCCAGAGAAAGATGTCATTGTTTACCTGGGCCCGGGCGCTGTATTCCAGCACCACCCTGCCCCGCAGCTCGGCGTAGGTCCCGTCCAGCGTATACTCCTGCCAGGACTGCCCCTCCACCGCCGGCATGTTCTTCTCGTCGGACCGGGAGGCGGTGCCGCCCAGGCCGTTGTCATAGGTGGTGCCAAAGTTGTCCTTGACTGAATCGTAGTACAAAAAGCCGTCCGGCGACGAATCCGAGCAGGGCAGGTCCTTCAGATACACATACTTTGCCTCCGCCTGCGCCATCGCGGCCTCGTACTCTGCCTCCTTGCTCTGGAGCGAGGCAGAATCGGGATGGTCCTCCAGGCCGGCCCGGATGATGATGAGCGCGCCCGCATAATCGCCGGCCGACGCCAGCGCTTCCGCCTGCACGATGATCCTGGCTGCCTGCTCCGCCTCGGAGAGCTCCGGCTCCGGCGTGGCCGCCGGCTCCGGTGTGGCCGCCGGTTCCGGCGTGATCTCCGGTTCCAGCGTGGCCGCCGGTTCCGGCGTGATCTCCGGTTCCGGCGTGGCCGCCGGTTCGGGCGTGGCCTCCGGTTCCTGCGCTGTCTCTGGCTCCTGCGTGGCCTCGGGCTCCGCGGCCGTCTGGGCGGACGGGCCGTCCGGCTCCCCGCCAAATAGCTTCGACCCGGCGAACGCGCCGCCCGCGAGCAGCAGGACCGCCGCCAGGACAGCGGCGATCACAACCGGCATCCGGTTCTTCCTGGCGGGGACCTGCTTTGGTTCCTCCGGCGCCGGTCTCAGGGTCCCCGAGACCTCCGGAGCCGCCGCGGGCGGCGGCGTTTCCACTCCGACCTCGGGCGGCGCAGCCCGCCTGCCCAGAGGCTCGGTCCTGCTCCCGCTGTCATACAGGAACACCGTCCGGTCGCCAATCATCTGCAGCGCTTGGCGCATCTCCGTGGCGGTGGCGTAGCGCTCGTTGGGGTCGTAGGCGCAGGCACGCAGGATGACCCCGGCCAAGTCACGGGAGGCGTTGCTCGGCGGCGGCAGCCGCTCACCGCGTATGCGCCGCTCCTGTGCCTCCTGTCTCGCGCTGGGACTGAGAAGCTGGGCCTCCGTTTCCAAAAACGGCAGCCGGTTCCCGTTCATGAGCCGGTACAGCATGATGCCCAGCGAGTAGATATCGGCCCGGGCGTCATAGACTGTTCCGTTCATGACCTCCGGCGCCATGAAGGTCAGGGTTCCCTTCTGAGACATGGCCCCCGTCATATTCTCCAGACGGCGGGCGATGCCGAAGTCGCCCAGCTTGAAATCGCCGAAGTCATTGACGAAGATGTTCTCAGGCTTGATATCCCGGTGGATGATATTGCGCTTGCCGCAGAACTCCAGAGCCGTGCAGATATCGCAGCCCAGCTTTATGACGTCCTCTTCCGTCAGCTCCCGGTCGCGCACATAGGTGTTGAAGGGCGTGAGAAGCTCCATGCGGATATAGATATCCCATCCGATCTCCCCGCTCTTCTCCACGACCTTGTAGTCTTCCACGCTGACGATGTTCTGGATGCCCTTCAGCGAATCCATCAGATCGATCTCTTTGACGAAGTCGTCCACGACCCCGCGGAGATAGGTCCGGCTGGCACGCATATCCAGGCCCTCCGATCGCAGGGAATCGATCTCCGACTGGTCCGAGGGGATGGAGATGACCTTGATGGCGGCCCGGGTCTCCAGGTTGTGATCCCGGCGCACCGCCTGATAGACCACGCCGTAGGAGCCCCGGCCCAGCTGCTTTTCGATCTGCCACTCGGGCCAGATGCCGCTCAGCACGTTCTGCTCCATCCTCACGCTTCCCCTCTGTTCCGTCTCCAGAGCCGGCTCAGGGACCATCCGCCGCTGCGGCTGATACGGCAGGCCACGATGGTGGTGTTGTCATGTCCGCCGTTGGCCAGGGCCATCTCCAGAAGCCTCTCCGTGACGCCGTCAAAGGGGGTGCTGTCTATCACGCCGCGGATCTCATCCTGCGTGACCATATCCGTGAGGCCGTCCGAGCAGATGAGGTACACGTCGCCGTCCCTGTACCCGCCGCTGGCGATATACGGATCGATGATCATCTCGTCTGGCTCGATCCCCAGGCATTGGGACAGCGGGGCCTTTCTTCCGAAGGGCGCCAGGCCCAGGTGGTCCATCGACAGCTGCTCCAGCTTTCCCTTGGAAAAGCGGAACACCTTGCTGTCCCCGATGTTGCACCACATGGCTCCCTTCTCCATGAAGGCGACCATCGCCACCGTGCTCCCGATGGAGCTGATGGCGTTGTCTCTGGCGTACTGGCAGACAGCCTCGTTGGCATCCTGGCAGAACTGGCGCAGGCTGGCGGCCGGGTCGTCCCCCACCGTGATGGCCGCGGCCTTCTCCGCCGCGATGGCGGAGGCCACATCCCCGTCCACGCCGCCGCCCACGCCGTCGAACACGCCGAAGACGGAGGGTTCCTCTGTCGTGACGCTGCCGGACAGCGCGAAGGGAAGCGTGTCCTCCTTCGTGATATACCTGCCGCCGCAGAGGAGGTTATCCTGGTTCACCCTGCGCACAAGGCCCTTGTGGCTGACGCAGGAATAAAATATCTTACACTCCATAATGTTCCCATTCCGGCACGTGCCCGCCAAGAGGACTGTGCCCATGCGTTATAAAATGAGCTTGTCAAAAAACACGTATACGCTTGGATGATGCAGGGGGAGCTTGAGGGGGGCGGAGTCCCGCCTCAAATGGGATAAAAAGCCGGCAAATGCCATTTGCGCCGCGCAGCGGCAGTATTTCATGACGGCTTTGACGGCAGGAAATACTCGGCTTTCAGGCTGTCAAAGACCCTTCTTTGACAGCCTGATAAAATGCCGGGAGACCGCCTAAGTGTCTCCCGGCGGGTGGTCAAATGTACTCCGGCGCGCTGAAATCGAATTCCAGCGTGGTCGTGCCTATCACGGCGCAGTCGCCGCATACCAGCTGGCGCGGCTCGTCCGCATTGAGGCGCTCGCCGTTCAGCCGTGTGCCGTTGGTGGAATTCATGTCGGCGATGAACAGTCCCTCGCCGTCGAAGATCAGCTTCATGTGCTTTCTGGATATGGCCTTGTCGTCCACCACCACGTTCGCGACGGAATTGCGGCCGAAGGTCAGCTCCTCGCCGGGCTTCATGACCAGCCTGCGCGGCTCATGGGGCGTCCGGTCAGAGACGCGCTCCGTCACCACGACGGCCAGGACGCGCTGCTGCTTGAATGTGCCGTCCTCCTGCTGCCCCTCCCGGTCCAGAAGCACCGTTTTGTCATCGTCCACAGAGCCCAGGAAGGCGGTGCGGTCGTTGTCGTCCTCTATAGCGCCCGCAGCGCCCATGGCGCCCAGGAAAGCGGTCCTGTCGCTGTCACCGCCGCCCGCAGGGCTATCCGTGCGGAAGCCGGTGGTGCCCGGACGGTCGCGGAAACTGTAGGTCCTCTCAAGGCCGTCGTTGACGAAATCGTCGGACGCCGCGCCGTTCATGGCGCCGCCGGCGGCGTACTGGTTCACCCTGTTGGCGGGCCCGTCATACATCGTCGGCTCATCCGAGTACGGGTCCACATGGGAGATCGTGGGGTCGCCGCTCTCCTGGGGAGCGGTCTGGGCGCCCTTGTCCCCGGATCTCTTCTTCTTGCGTGTGACGGCAAAGATCACCACGGCCACGACGACCAGCAGCGCGGCGCCTCCCGCGGCCAGCTGCCATACCGCGAACCCGGACGACTCCTCCTCTTCAGGCTCCGGCGCCTCTGTCACAGGGGGCGCCGTGGCGGCGGCTGGCGGCGGCGTCACCTTCGGACGGGCCGTCTGTTCCGGCGTAGGCGTCGCGGCCTCCTCGGGGCCGGGGATACTCGTCCAGTTGACGATCTGCATCAGCTCGTTGCTGGGGGGGATGAAACCCCGCTCCGACTGGAAGCCCACCTGGAACTTGCTGGGCTCATTGAAACCGGTCTTGCCCTCCGGGTTGGTCATGGTGGCGTGCAGCTCCACGGCGCCGCAGACGATGGCGTATATCGTGTCCAGGCTGCCGCCGATGGCGCTGGCGGGGCCGTTGAAATCCTTGCCGCCTGTGGCGTCGGCCAGCTCCCGGAGGCTGGCCTCGTTGACGCCGTCGTTGTCATTGAGGCCGATGCAGTACAGGGGCACCTGGGCCGACTGGATCTGGGCGAAGATATCCTCCTTCGTGGGGGAAGCGCTGTTATCCGGCAGGTCGTTTTTGCCGTCCGTGATGACGATGACAGCGCTCCGATCCCCGGTAGCCGCCTTGGCGCCGCGGATCACGCCCTCATAGAGGGCAGTATACCACTGGTCCGCCACGATGCCGTTGATCGTGTCCTGGATCTGCTGCTTGTTCCCGCTCTCCGGAAGAAGTTCCGTGACTGTCTCGCCGAAGGTGATGATGGTCACCGTGTCGTTGGGCCCCATCTGGTCCACGAAGGCGCACAGGGACGAGCGGACGCTCTGCATCATCGTATCGATCATCGTGCGGGACACGTCCACCACGAACACGTAGTGGATGCCCTGCGTCGCGGGGTCGTATGACTGCACGCTGTCCACATTGGCCCCCACGCCATCCACAGATACGGCGAACTGTTCAGCTGTGAAAGAACCCGTGACCGGAAATCCGCTGCTGTCGTACAGGTTCACATACATTGTGAGGGCAGGACCGTTCTGCTGGACCTGATTGAGAATGACGTCGCTCACCTGCCGCCCCGAGGCATAGACGCCCTGGGTCAGCAGCAGGACCGCCAAAATGCAGATCACGCCTGTCTTTACGATGCGTTTCATCATACCTATCCCCTTCTCATGGAAAAATCGGTGCAGCGCTCCGCGCCGCTCATTATCAAACGCCAAACAGGGAGACGCGATCGCCGCGCTCCCCTCTGTCTCTATGTACACGCCCTGCCGCTGAAAACAGCGGACGCAGCTCTGCGTCCCGCGCGCTCACCAGCAAGGCCGTTTCAAGCTCACTCATCCAGATGGCTCAGCTGCTCCAGGTATGCCAGACCTTCGCCGTCCTGCATGCCGACGAAATACAGCCGCTCGATCTGCTCGGTGTCAAAGAGGAACAGACGGTCCGGGTCGATGATCCCCTCAGGATACAGGCACGCGCTGTAATCCCAGACCTTGTCGGAATCCACCTGCTTTTGCTTCACACCGACGATCATGATCCGCTTCTGGCTGTCCTTCAGCAGCACCACAGAGCCGATCGGCAGATACCTCTTCTTCATATGACGTCCATCCTTTCCTATTTGGCCAATTCTTCCAATGTATACTCCCGCCCGCAGCTCTGGCAGGTAAAAAAGTACAGGTAGTGCTTCACCTGGGCGTTTGGGATGAACAGGGCGTCGCTGCCCGTGTTGAGCTGCTCGCCCTTGACGCTCTCAAAGCCCTTCCGCTTCACCAGCTGGCCCCCGCAGCGGGGGCAGCGCTTTTTCCCGAACAGGAGGTACCGCAGCTCACTTGGCGTAAAGTCATACTGAAATCCCTTATGCTCCATGGCCCACACCAGCTCAATCCCAGAAGGTCACGAAGTCGACGAATTTCCCGACCGCTTCCTTGCCCGCGTCATTCAGTCCGATCTCAATGCCGACGGAACCGCCGATGACGGCGGCCACACCGCCCTTCATCACGAACTTTCCGTCCCGGAAGCCGAACTCGCCTTCCACGCCTGCGCCGCCGGCGTAGCCGCTGGCCTCGCCCTTGATCTCAAGGCCCAGGAAGTTGATCGACTTGGAGGCCTTGCCCTCCACCGCGGCGACTATGGCCTCGCCCTTTGCGTAGGCGTTGACGCCGTCCTCGCCGATGGAGAATTTCCCCTCGGCGCCGGCCCGGGCGCTGCCGACCTTTCCCTCGGCGGAGGTCTCCACGCCCAGCATATCGTCGCCGACGTTGCTGCTGTAGTCCAGTTCCAGGAACGAGACCGACGCACCGGCGGCGACCTCCGCGCCGATGACCTGGAAGGTCTCCTTTTCGGTCCACTGGCCGTTCTCGTACTCCCGCTTGGTGACCTTCTGCATGAAGTACCCATCGGCGTCTATCTCCGCGCTGCCTTTTCCAAGGTAGGCCTTGACCTCGCGATGGTCCCACGCCGGCCCTGTGGCGGATTCCGCCTTGCCGATCCAGCCCGTGACGCCTGGATGGTCGCCGTCAAGCTCGTATCCCAGCCAGTCGCCCTTGATATTGGTCAGCAGCCCCAGGGGAGTATGGGGCAAAACGACGCCGGTGAACAGCGCCCAGGCGCCGTCCTTAAATGCGTCCCACGGGTCCTTTCCGCCGCCGCCGTCATAGGCGCCGCCGGATACGCTGCCCATACCGGCGCCCCATTCATATCCGCGGCCCTTGGAGGCATCATTGGCGGCCTGGAGGACCTTCTGATCCACCGCGTCAAAGGCGGCCTTCGTCCTGGCGATGCCGAGCCGGATGTCCGACAGCCGGTCCCGGGCACGCTCGACGTCCGCGCGCAGCGAACGAACGGCGGAGCGGGCGTCGCGCGTCCCTTCGGAGAGGCGGACGTTGACCTTCCCCCACCACTCCTCCGAGGTGTTCACGCGCTGCAGGCCGCCAGCCACGTCGGACAGGGCCTCCATCAGCGCGTCCAGCTCCGACGAGGCGCCGTCCAGGCTCCTGCTGCTATATAGGATACGGTCGTTCATCGTGTGTCCTCCTGTCGTCGCCCAGCCGCCGGCGCTTGGCCCGGCCGTCAGCCGTCCATCAGATCGGCAAGACGCCTGTCAGCCTCCTCCAGGGCATTCGCGAAACGGTCCAGCGCGCCGCTCACGCAGGCGAGATCGTCCTGCAGCGTGCGGAGCTGACGGCGGGAATCCCCCAGGGTCTTCTCCAGCGCATCCGCGGTCCGGCCCATAAAGTTCCCGTCCAGGCGGGAACCGGCCCTGTCCAGACGCGGCAGGGCCGAGGATGCCAGCATATCGGCGCAGCGCCTGATCTTCTGCGCTTCCCGGCGGATCGCCGCGGTATCGTAGTCATAGCCGTTATTGCTCATGCCGGTCCCCTCTTTCCTGGCCCGGTATCAGGGGAAACCCCTGATACCGGGCGGTCATGTTTACAGGTTGGACTGGTAGGCGGTGCCCGTCTCCAGACCCTGGGCCATCTGCTCGGCAGCCGTCTCCTGTTCCTCGTAGACGGACAGGGCCTCCTTCAGCTTGGAGATGACGTTGCTCATAACGGTCTCGTTCTGCTGAAGATTCTTGTAGAGCTGATCGAACTGGCTCTTAAACTTCTCGCTGGCCTCGCCGTGCCAGGTGCCGTCCAGCACACGGACTTCGTTGGAGATCTTCAGGTAGGCATTCTCCAGAGACACCTTCCTGGTCTCATAGTTGGTAATGGCGGTCTCAAGCGCCTCTCTGCTGACTCTCAGGTTGTCAATCACTGCCATGTTCTGTTCCTCCTTCGGTTACATTCTCATCGGTCAAATGGAGCATCGCCTGGAGATTGTTTTCCATGCGGTGCAGCTCGCCCATCAGCTGGGCCATTGTTGTTTGCAGCTGCGCGGCCGCTTCTTTTTCAGTCAGCCCGGCAAACCGGGCAGCGGCTCCACCGTCCATTTCTGAGGACTGTTCCGCCGTGCAGCCAGGCGTGCCGCGTGTATCCTCCGGCATCAGTGCGGGAAGTTCTTGGAAGAGTTGACGTCGGCCTCCTCGTACTCCCCGCGCGCCGTGTTCAGCTCTGCGGAATACGTATCCAGCACAGCGGCCAGCTCATCCATCCACTGGTGAAGCTGCTCCATGTTCTCGACGAACGTCTGAGAGGCATCGCCCGTCCAAGCCTCGCTCAGGGTCTGGGCGGCGTTGTAAATGCCGTTCGCCTCTTCCTTAAAGCTCTCGGTATAGTTGCTGATATTCTGCGCGGCGCTCTCCATTGCCGACAGGGTCACATCAAATTCAGCCATGCTTGTTCCTCCTTCGGATTACTCCTGTTGTTCATTCTTCCTTTAACCAAGAAACTGGTCCGCATCCGCCTCCGCTGCCGCGTTTACGAGCCACAGCGGAAGGGGCACCGTGTTTATCCGCATATCCGGCATAACGGTGAACGCACCGGGTCCCCAGTTGACAAAGCCTTCGCCGGAAACATAGATGGGAGCTTCATGCGTCCTTTCCAGGGCCTCTCCCCTGCGTAGGATCCCAGCCTCTGTCTCCCGGAACGACTCATCCGTACGCCTTACGGCGTTCTCGTAGGCGTTCACACTGTCCCGCAGCGCCTTCATTCGCAGGACACAGTCCTCGAAACGGGCTGACAGCGTTTGCAGCGCCTTGTTCTCACCATCAGGATTCGCCTCCGACAGCGCCAGCCGAACTGACGCGGCCATCTGAAGGCAATCCTCCAGTCCATGATCCGCCCGTCTCAAGCGGTCCATCGTCTCCTGCGCTGCGTTGCTGCTCCATTGGATCCTCATACGAACCTCCAGTCACAGCTTTTCAGCCAGTTCATTATCCGCCTGTTCAAGCAGATCGGCATATACCATGATCCGGTGAGCCAGTTCTTCCATCTCCCCCTGCAGGCCGGCGGCCGCTTTGAGAAGCTGGTCCATCTGCTCTTCCATCGCCTGCGCGGTCCGCCCCCGGAAGCTCTCCAGGCACCCGGACGCATCCCGGACCGCAGGCATCACGTTTCCGTCCATATCCGCTGCCAGCTGCTTTAGCAGTCTTCCGGCGCCGCGTGTTTTTGCTGAATCATATACAGCCAATGCCGATCTACCTCTTCCTTACAGGATCAGATCAAAGATAAGTGGGGGCGTTGGAGCCGACCTCCAGGGAGGCGGACTGATTGCCCACATTGCCCTCGGTGGTCTCCATCGTGTTGATGGTGTTGCGCAGGCCGGTCACCGTCTCGTCGATGGCCCGGTCAGCGGTGATGACGTTGGCCTTGATGTCAACGTACCGTGCGCTCAGCGCCAGATAAGCGGGGCCCTTGTAGCAGTTGTCCAGGTGCTCCTTCGCGGCGTCCAGCTTCTGATAGGCGTCCTGGAGCGTCTGGCGGGCGGACTCATAGCGCTGGATGGCAGCTTCCATCTCGGCGGTGCTGACAAGAATACGATCGTTTGCCATGGTTGTTTCCTCCTTTCAATTAACCCTCTACGATGCTCTTGACGGCGTCTTCCATCTCGTTGTAAAGATCAATGAACTTCCGGATCACCTGAATCATCTCGCGGATGATCCGCAGCATCTGCTGGTACCAGGTGTAGGCGTTCTCCTGATGGGCGACGAACGCGTCCTTCGTGGCGCCTTCCCACTTGCTGGCGAGATCGTTGGCAGCGCTCTTTGACGCCTCAACGGCCTCCTCGTAGATCTCCGCAGCCTGGTTCATTTCGTTGGCGGCCTGAGCGAGCTCAGCAGCCTGAACGAGCAGTTCCAATACCATTTCCTGTTCCTCCTTTCTAAATTTGTCATCGCCTTATCTCCGGCGGTGATTGTATGCTAGCACACCCCATACGCTTTACGCCACACTTTGCGACGAACGGCAGTATTTTGGGTGTGAATAGCCGGATTTACGTCTTTTTTACATCAAGATCAGCTGTGAACCGTCCCGCAGACCCGCCTCCGCCACGGTCAGCCGGGGGTCCAGGATCATCTCACGGTCCCGGTCGCAGAGGATAGCCTGCTCCCGGTCGAACTCCAGGTCCTGCTGCGTCGTCTCCAGGATGCGGATCACCTCGTCGGTGATATCCCCCACGCGGCCGATGGACGGCAGACGAAAATCGTAGCTGGCCGATGTGGCGGGGATGTATACCTCAACTATTATAGATTCCATTTCACCGAACCTCACTCTCTTTCATCTGCTGGAAGAGGGATTGGAGCGCCTGCTGGCCGTCCCCCTCCCCGGAGAGGCTGTCTTTTATCACCAGGGACACATGCACCGGTCCCTCCAGACGGGCCGCCGCATCCTGGCATGGCTCCCATGCGCCCGCCATATCCGGCAGCGGCTCCAGCGTCAACACGCCGTCCTTCTCCTCCGCCAGCACGCATATCCGCGCGCCGCGGTACAGCACCGCCGTCCCGTTCTGCCCTCGCAGCGCCAGGCGGCATTTGCTCCGCCCCGCCTCACGCATGGTGAGCGAGACAGCCCTGTCCACCAGGACCCGTTCCCCGCACACCATCACCGTACCGCCCGCGATGAGGTCCTGCACCGTTTTCTCCTCCGGCTGCAGCGCCTTCACAGACGTATCCGGCAGCGACGGCAGGTCCATCAGCTTCAAAAGCGCGGCCAGCTCCCGGCTCCCGAACCGGAAAGCGATCCGCTCCACCGCGTCGTGGCTCATCCGCGGCTCACCTCCTTCAAGCGCTCCCGAAGGGCGTCCTTGTATGACCGCGACACAGGGAGCCGCTCGTTGGTCGTAAGGCAGACCGTCATCTCCGGCGATATAAAGCTCTCCACATAGTCCCTGTTCACGATATAGGAGCGGTGGCACCGGATAAAGCTCTCCGGCAGCTCCTCCGCCAGCGTGTTGAGGCTGGCGCGGATGGTGATGGCGTGGTGGGCCGTGCAGACACGCAGAAGCTTGTTCTGCGCCTCCAGATACAGGATATCCTTGTAGGCGATGCGCTGCACGGTGCCCCCTGTGCTCACGACCATGTACGCGCCCTCGTTCCCCTGCTCATACAGGGCCTCATAGTCGTTCAGGATGCGCCGCAGGCTCACCCGCGCCAGCTCATCCCGCAGAGGGAGCATCAGCACGCCCGCAGGCCGCATGCACCGGCTGAGGACGGCGTCCAGCAGGTTTCCGTCGTGGACGCACAGCAGCGCATAGTTGTCCCGGTTGCGGCCCATCACACCGGCAAAGCGGCGGATGCAGCCCTCCGCACCTTCGGGCCCGGCGTCCGTCACGCCCAGGATCACCAGCATGATGCCGGTCTCCGTCTCCACCATGCGGTCCAGCTCCGGGAGCGAGCCCGTCAGAAGCTCGATGCGCAGAGACGGGTATTCCCGGCGGACCAGCTCACCCAAAAGCTCCGCCCAGCGGGCACGGACCCGTTCATCCGGCTCGCAAATGACCACCGGAAGCATACACGTTTACTCCTCCTCTTCCTTCTCCGCCAGGGGAACGACGATCTGGAGCGTGTTGCCGTTGTCCCCGGCGAATCCCTGGCCTATAGGCAGCGCTGCGCCCCGGACCTTGGAAGTGAGGGCCGCGCCCACGTTGCAGGGGTCGAACTCCGTGAGCTTGCCGCCCAGCGCGATAGCCCGCCCCTGGGCGATGAGCTTCTTGAGCGGATCGTACATGACGGCTGTCTTCTCCGCCGAAGAGACGCCCATAAACACGGTGAAGTTGTAGTAGGGCTTCTCCACGATCTCCCCCAGCAGGCCCTGCACCATGGGAAGATGCTGCTTGTTGGGCTCCTTGTTGAACTCGCCGTAGAGCCGCTCCGCGTTGTCGATCAGCACGCAGCATGGCTTGAACTCCGCCGCCTGCCGGATCGCCGCCGCCTTGCCCTTGGCCACCGCCGCGTCATGCAGCGGCTTGCGGGCCTTGGCATAGCTGACGATGAACGACTGCAAAAACTGTGCGATCTCCTCCGGCGTGCTGTACAGCTTGGCGCCCAGCGTGCCGGCCAAATCGGTCCAGTTGTCGTCGGCGATGATGTGTACGTCCGCGCCGCGCTCTGTCATCACACGGGCCATCAGCTTCAGGAAGTTGGTGATGCCGCTTCGCTTCGGGCCGTAGACCGCCCAGGACGGCGCCTTCTCCGTATGGAGCGCAGCCATGGTGCCGCGGACCATGTCGTAGCCGATGGGCAGCGTGAAGGGCTCGGTCTTTGTCTGCCCGAACTCCTTCGCGGCGAACAGGGTCTCCCAGGTGGGGTCCTGGGGCAGACGGGGTATCCCGTCGGGACGGGCGCCATGCCAGGCGCTGTCCAGACCCTTCGCGTATCCAGCGATGAGCTCTGCCCTGTCCACATCGGTGAGCGGCTCGGTCATCTCCATCGCGTGGGTGACGGTATACTTCTCCCCCTGGGTCAAGGACTCGAAGCCCTCTTCCGTGTGGGCAGGCGCGGCGCCGCCCATGGCGAACTGTACCTCGTAGATCTTCCCCGCAATGATGCCCATGCCGCGTCCGGTCAGAGCCGCGATGGGCGGCATATCGTAGGGGACCGTCTTGCCGATGCACTCGGTGTAGTCGCCCCGCTCCTTCAGCCGCAGGGCCACGCCGCCGAAGCTGGGACGGACCTTCATCGGCACCTCGTTGTTGGCCATGGCCGTCACCACGAAGTGGATGCCGCGGCCGCTGCCCTCCTGGAGCAGGGACTGGATGCGGGCCGTATAGAAGTCCTCGTTCGCGAACATCTCCCGCAGCTGGGCGTAGCGGTCCACGAACACCACGATGGCCGGCTCGGGCTTTTCGCCCCGCTTGACGCGGGCGGTGTTGTACTCCACGAAGCTGTCTGTGGAGGCGGCGGCGAACAGGTTCGCCCGGCGGCCCATCTCCGCGAAGAGCATGTTGATGAACCGCTTGATCTCCAGTATCTCCCCGTCGAAGGCGATATCGCCCACCTGAGGGAACGCCAACAGGTTCCGAAGGGTCTGGCTGGTGAGGCTCAGGATATAGATGTTCAGATGCTCTGGATCGTAGAGGCTGCACAGGGAGTAGACCATGCTCTGGACCAGGGTCGTCTTGCCGGTGCCGGCCAGGCCCGTGATCATCAGGTTGCGGTTCTGGGTCAGGTCCAGGGTGAAGGGCACGTAGCGCTGGTTGGCCACGTCGTCCGCCATGCCGGCCGGGATGATGATGTTCCCCGCCGGGTTGGGGTAGGCGCTGCCGTCCCACATGGCCCGCCGGAACATCTCGATATCCCGCAGGTAGATGTGCTGGGGCAGCTCCGGCAGCCAGAGCTGCCGGTTGGTGGACATGCCGTGCTCCGCGGCCACCTCCATGATGCGGTCCAGCACCGCCTCCATCTGGGACGGCGGCTTCTGGCCGGAGGACCCGCCCTTTTTGCCCGCCGGGACCACATGGCCGATGCTGCTGAGCAGCTGGGGCATCTCCTCCGGGCGGGGCTCATCCGGCTTGTAGGCCAGGCCGGAGTAGCTGGTCTGGACCTGGTGGAACTCCTCGTCGTTGCCGATCTGGATGAAGCAGCGGCCCATGCCCTTGATGTAGGCGGCGTCTGGGCGCTTGAGCATCTCCATGGAGTCCTGGCGGGTCTGCACACGCAGGCACAGGTGGAACCGGGAGTTGGCCCAGATCTCGTCGCTGACCGAGTTGGACGGCTTCTGGGTGGCCAGGATGAGGTGGATGCCCAGGGAACGGCCCACGCGGGACGCGCTCACCAGCTCGCCCATGAACTCCGGCTGTTCGCTCTTCAGCTCGGCGAACTCGTCCACGATGATGATGAGGTGCGGCATCTCCCGGCCGGGGATGTCGCCGTACTGCCGGGTGTAGTCGTTGATGTTGTTGATCTGGACCTCTTTGAAGATGCGCTCGCGGCGGTGGATCTCGCCGTTGAGGGACGCCAGGGCCCGGTCGATCACCCGGGGACCCTGGAGGTTGTCGATGATGCCGGCCACATGGGGCAGTTCCCGGAAGGAGTCGGCCATGCCGCCGCCCTTGTAGTCGATGAGGATGAACTGCACCTGACGGGGGCTGTAGTTCAGGGCCAGCGAGAGGATGTATGTCTCCAGCATGACGGACTTGCCGGAGCCGGTGGTGCCGGCGATCAGGCCGTGGGGACCGTGGAAGCGGTCGGATATATCCAGCACGAAGGGCTGGGAGCCGGCCCGGTAGCCGATGACGGACTTGAGCCCCTCGTAGGTGTGGTTCTCCGTCCACATCCGCCAGACTTCCAGGTCCTCCGTCCGGCGCACGCCGTAGATATCCAGGAACGACACCAGCGTGGGGATGGCGGCGTTCTCCGCCACGTCCCGCACCCGAATGGGCGCCATCGTGCGGGAGAAGGACCGGACCAGGCCCTTGTCCGGGTACTCGAAATCCACCTCGCGGGTGGTGCCCTCGCTGGAGTGTATGTGGCCCTTTCCGCCCTCCACGTTGAGCACCAGACGGCACTCCTTGGGCAGGTGGGTCATATCCTCTCCCAGCATCACCAGCGTCATGCCCTGCCGGTTGGTCAGCAGCTGGCGCATGATGATCTCATCCTCCAGGATGCGGTAGTTGGTGCAGAAGATCACATAGTGGGGCAGCGGCGGCGCGTCCTTCGCGCCCTCCTCGCCATTGTCCCGGCCCGCCGACTCGGCGGCGTTGTTCTTTCGGATGGTCAGCACCTCTTCCAGGTGGCTCACCACGTCGTGGACGTCGTCCGGGTTGGAGGCGACCATCCGCAGCTGCCGGTCCTCACTGGCGAACACATGGGGCAGCCAGCGGGCCCAGGACCACTGGGACAGGCTCCCCTCCTCCGTCAGTACGGCGATGCGCACGTCGTGGTAGCTGTGCAGCGCGGCGATCTGCATCAAAAGGCCCTGGGCGAACAGGGTCGCCCGTACGCCGCCCAGGATGCCGATCACGGCCTCGTCCCGCAGGGGCAGCGTCACCGGGGCGTTGTGCACGACGGAATAGGTCTGCCGCAGCCGCTCGGGCTCCTGGCGGAGATCGTCGTCGATCAGGGACAGCTTCTCCTTGGGGACGGATATCTCGCAGGGCATGTCCACCGTGCCGGTGCCCACGCGCACATGGAGGAAGTCCCCGTGCAGGGGCATCCGGTCCCACATCTGGTGGGTATTGGCCGCCGGCAGCGCGGCGCACTGGGCCACATTGGGGAACGTATCCATCAGACGGCGGTGCTCCCGCTCGTTCATGGTCCTCAGGATGCTCTCCATCTCCGTGATGTACCGCTGGTACATCCCGATGCGGCGGTTCTCCATTATGATCTCAGTTTTCTTTCGGTGGGTGCGGTTGATGAGGCCCCACATCACAGCCAGCACGGAGGACGTGCCGATCATCACGACGCCGCTGGAGAGCAGCCCGTTGCGGTTGCTGGCCACCAGCGTGCCCATCAGCATGGGCAGGATCATGGTCATGGACGGACCCAGCTGAAGGAGCAGCGGCTGCTGGTTGGGGTCGGGCTTGGGCAGCGGCGCCTCGATGTCCACATCCTCCGCCTCGCAGGGCGTGAGCATGCGGGGGATGCGCTGATACTCCCGGTAAACGCTTGGCAGCTCCTGGTCCTCACCGTCCGGGAGGGCCTTGACATAGTCCACGCGCCACTTCTCCAGGCGGCACTCCTGGCTGGTGGCCGTCCGGCTGACAGCGATGCACTTGTCGAGATAGATGACCTTCAGGCCCGTGGGGAACGCCAGCACGTCGCCGAACTTCAGCTTGACCTTGCTGCCGATCATCTTCAGCCCGTTCAGATATGTACCGTTGGTGGACTTATCCTGATACCGGACATACCCGTCCTGGGTCAGGCCCAGGTATCCGTGCTCCGTGCTCATGAGCGCGCCCGTATCCCGGATATCCGCGTTCTCCCCGCGGCCGATGACCAGCATCCGCTGCTTGGGCATGGCATATTTGGAAAAGCGCAGCCAGTGCTTGTCGCAGGGCTTCACGACCATCATGATCTCCCGGCCGCTTTGGGGCTCACACATGGTGAACACCGAGTCGCCCTTGACCTCGCGCTCCCGGCGCCCGCCGCCCTTCCAGCTCAGCGGCGTCTGGGGAGAGACCCAGACGCGGCCGTCCAGAGAGCGGACGGAGATATACATATCATAGTCCAGACCGGCCTCATCCTGGCGGAGGACGATCTTTCTGTTCCAGCTTTTCAGGTCCGGGAAATACACATCCTTGAACCAGTCGCCGTACATCAGCCATGCGGTGTACATATCATATATCCTCCCGCCGATCAGTAATAAGCGTACTCCACCTCAAAGGGCCGGTCGTTGATGGTGAGCCGGTCGCCCTGGACCAGCCGGTACGGCTGTTCCGCCGTCATGCGCGTGCTGTTGAGATACGTCCCGTTCACCGAGCCCAGGTCAACCGCGTAGCAGGCGTCCTCATCCTGATGGTATTCGATGCGCAGATGGCGGCGGCCGATACGGGGATCGTTCAGCTTGAAGTCGTTGTGCACTTCGCGTCCGATGGTGTACACCGGCCTGTCCACCATGATCCTCTGCCCCTCCACAGCGCCCTGCTCCGCCAGGATGAGGTATGTCCTCTTGGCGGGCTGCACCGGGGGAGGCACCGGCTTGCCGGAGGTATCCAGCAGGACGTTCTTTTTCTTTCTGGCAAAGAGCTCGGGCTTTTGACGCTTCAGGATCACCAGACTGACGAGGAGGATGGCGATCCCCAGAAGCAGATAGAGCAGGCTCGCCAGCGCCAGCAGGAGCAGGATGGCCGCCACCGGGATCAGGATGATGATGAGATACAGAGAGCGGTTCTCCACCGTCCCCTCCGGCGTGCTCTTGGCCGTCAGCTTGATGATCAGCACCACGATGACGCAGATGAGGGCGAAGGCGATGAGCAGCACCAGCGCGTTCGGCAGGCTGACGCCTGATATCTCGCTGCTCCCCTTCACATAGGACAGCACGCGCCCGCTGAAGCTCAGGGCGGAGGAATACGCCGCCGCATCGTCGCCGAACAGCACCGACTGCAGCTCCGCCGTGATGCCCTCGCCGTCCTCATAGACCAGCTTATTGCAGCGCACGAACTCGTCGATCACATCCTGCAGCGCGCCGTCGTATACGCCGGGCGTCAGGCCGTCCGACACGGCGTCGTAGCCCAGCTGATTGAGCCGGTTCTGCACCCGCGTGACCGCCTCGCCCTCAGCGCCGGGGAGGAGGTCGGCATACTCGCCGCCCTCGGGCGTGACCAGCGGTCCCTCCGTCTCGCCCATGACCCGCCAGTACAGGGAATAGGTCACGCCGTCCTCATAATAGGTGAACTCCGGGTTGAGGCGGCACACCTGCATCACCGCAGCCATGGTCAGGTCGTCCAGCTCCTTGGACTGGAGAACGGCATCGCTGGCGCCTGCAGTGTAGAACCCGAGTTCATTGAGCCGCGCCTTGAAATTGATGACGTCGACACTCACGACGTTGGGATCGTCGTCGACCTTAAATATAAATTCGGCATCGAAGTCGAACTCGTCCCCCTCGGCGGCGTACGCCGCGGCCGTGAAGGACAGGACGGCTGCCACCGCCAGGACGGCTGCCAGTATCCGCATCATCTTATTTCTCAGTGCCATCGCCTTTATCCCTCCTGCCGGCGGCCGGCATCACGGCCCGTCCGCCGGTCACTCTTATACACGTTCGTCCGTCTCGGATATGAGTATTTTTATCTCCGGGCAGAACATCAGCTTGCGCCGCGCCGCCTCTGCGGGCGATTCTATATGGCGCACCTCTCCGTCCAGCGGGGCGGTCTCTTCCAGATCTGCCGACGTCTGCTCCCTGGCGTCCGCGGCCGCCGCCTCAGGGATCCCGGATGCGAGACACCCCTCCAGATCGGTCCGTACCTCCGCGCAGCTGCCGTACCGGTCCTCCACGGCCTCCGCCGTACACCGGCGGATGACCTCCGCCAATTCTCCGGGCGGCATCCCGGTCCACTGCGGGGCCGGAGACGGCTGCCCCCCGTCCGGTAGGACACGGCCCGTCACCAGCGTATAGAGCGTGGCGCCCAGGCCATATATATCCGTTCGGACGTCCGCGGGACTGCCCTTTTTAAACTGCTCCGGCGCCGCAAAGCCCCGGGTCCCAAGCGGCTGTCCCCCGGCCGTCTCCTGTTCGCCCGGCGCACGGGCGATGCCCAGGTCAAAAAGCCGGATCGACAGCGGCTCTTCAGCCAGGAGCATGATGTTGGCCGGCTTCACGTCCCTGCAGACCACCGGCGACGGAAGATCGTGCAGATAGCCCAGCACATCGCACAGCTGGATGCCGATCCGAACGGCCAGCTCCGCCGGCAGCGGTCCCCGCTCCCGGACCACGGCGTCCAGCGTCTTTCCGGCCAGATAGTCCATGACGATATAGACGGCGTCCCCATCCTCCAAGACCTCCTCCACCCGGGGGAGCATGGGATGGTCAAGCCGCCGCGCAAGCTCCGCCTCCGCCAGCGCGCCGCCGGACGGCTGCCGCAGCTCCTTTACCGCCCATTGGCGGCCGGTGCTCCTGTCCACAGCAAGATAGACGGCCGCCATGCCGCCGCGTCCTATCTCGCCCAGAAGCTCATATTTTCCATTCAGCACTTTACCGGTATCCGGCACTGCGAATCACCCCTGCCGTTCAGATCATCCTGACGGCGACCGCCGTGATATTGTCGGTCTCGCCGCGATCCATAGCGCGCCTTGCCAGCGTGGAGAGCGCATGCTCCATCCCGCCCCGGCGCTTTCCCGCCGCCTTCCAGAGCGCCTCGCGCATCTCCCGCGGGGGCAGCTGGTGACGGAAGCCGTCTGAGCACAGCAAAAACACCGAGTCCGGACGGACGTCCTGCTCCAGGATATCCGGCGCGAGGCCCAGCGTCTCGCCCAGGCACTGGTACAGGATGTTGCGCCTCCTGTCCGTCTCGGCCTGCTCGGGCGTCAAAAGACCGCTGTCCGCCTCCCGCTGCACCAGCGTGTGGTCCTTGGTCAGCTGTCTGATATCCGCCCGGCTTATCTCGTATATCCTCGAATCCCCCACGTTCGCCGTGACACAGTGTCCGTCGTAGAGCAGGAGCATGGTGAGCGTGGTCCCCATATCCTGCCTGTGCCGCGCCGCGTGATTCTCCAGCAGGGTGCTGATGCGGCGGAGGACCAGCTCTATGCCCCTCCGGAGCACGGAGAGATCATAGCCGTCCTGCAGCAGGATGGGCAGCCTCTCGTCAAACCAGTCCGAGAGCTCATGGACCGCGGTCGAGCTGGCGAGGTCGCCGTGGGCCCGCCCTCCCATGCCGTCGCAGACGGCGGCCATGACCAGCGGGCCGTTCACCGTCCTGGCTGTGCGGATCACCAGGGAGTCCTCGTCCACCGGCCTCCTCGTGCCCTTATCCGTATAGTGCGCCACCTGTACATCCATGCAGATCACCTGCCGAAGCTATCACATAATAAGAGACAGCCCGTAAAACTATTCCATTTTACGGGCTGCTTTGCTGCGCGCGAGATCAGAGATCGTAATTTACTCCAGTGTATTATATTGTTTTTACTGCTTTATTATAGCAAAGCAATCCAGCGTGCACAATACTTCTATTGGTTACAAATTTCTACATTTTGATATTCTGCGTACGTCCGGCGGGCATACGTACCGGGCCAGCCGCATCGCGGCAGGCCCGGTCTCTATCCATATATATATATATATATTCTCAGGTCCCCATGGCCTTGTCGAAGCCGTGGACCCAATCGGAGCGCAGATAGTAAATGAGGTATATGACGGAGCTGATGGACCAGGTCAGCGGGTATGCCCAATAGATGAGGCCGATGTCGTCGGTGAAATAGGTCACCAGGGCGATATAGGTGATGCGCAGCACGCACCATATGGACAGCATCACGAACATGGGCACGAAGGCCTTGCCCGCGCCCCGGCACACGGCGGCGATGGAGTGGGAGAAGGCCAGCAGGAAGTAGAAAAGCGCCACGGTCCTGGCCTGCTTCACGCCCAGCTCGATGACGCCCGGCGTCTGGTCGAAAAGGCCAATGAGCTTCGGCGCGAAAACATAGCAGCACACGCCGATGCACTCCGCCAGCAGCACCGCCGCCCAGATGCTGAACCGGGCGCCCTTCCTGGCCCGGTCGTACTGCTTAGCGCCCAGGTTCTGGCTGATGAAGGTGGTGCTGGCCATGTTGAAGCTGGTGATGGGCAGAAAGCCGAAGCCCTCGATCTTGGCGTGGGTGCCGTAGGCCGCCATGGCCAGCTTGCCGAAGGTGTTGATCTGGGACTGGACGATGACGTTGGCCAGAGCGATGACGGAGTTCTGGATGCCGGAGGGCAGGCCGTAGCGGATGATCTGGCTCAGCATGTCCCGGTGAAAGCGGAGCTTCCCCCACTCCACCGTGAACACATGGCCCTTCTGCAAAAGGTACCCCATGCACAGCACCACGCTGGCCGCCTGGGAGATGACAGTTGCCACAGCGGCGGACCACACGCCCCAATGAAACAGGGCCAGGAACACCGTGTCCAGCACGATGTTCAATATGGATGAGAATATGAGGTAGTAGAGCGGCCGGCGGCTGTCGCCCAATGCGTTCATGACGCTGCGGCATATGTTGTACATCACCAGGGCCAGGCCGCCCAGGAAGTAGTAGCGGAAATACTCCACCGCCTGGGGCATGACCTCCGGGTCCGTCTGCATCCAGCGCAGCATCGTGGGCGTGAAGAACACGCCCACCACCGTCAGGACCACGCCGCTGACGATGCCGAAGGCGATGAGGGTGTGGATGGCCCGGGAGACGTTCTCCCCCTCATCCGCGCCGAAGTAACGGGATATCACCACGCCGCCGCCCATGGCCGCGCCGGTGAAAAAGCTCACCAGCAGGAAGATCAGCGTGCCGGAACTGGTCACCGCCGCCAGAGCCTCCGTGCCCAGAAAGCGCCCCACGATGAAGGCGTCCGCGGTGTTATAGAGCTGCTGGAAAAGCTGGCTCAGGAAGATGGGCATGGCAAAACCGATCATGAGCCGGGATATGCTGCCCTGGGTCATGTTCACCGTGTGACGGGGCGGATCGATATGGGCTTGGGAATGGGCGTGGGGCATCGGGGCGCATAGTCTCGCTTTCTGTGGGATCTTGCATATTCAGCAGATATGGATTATACTACTGCCCCCGGAAAAAAGAAATACTTATTTCTCACAAAAATCCACCACCGGCGGACATTTTTGCAAAATGCGTCCTCACCGGCCCTTGATGTGCCTGCCCCGGCGGGCGAACACCAGGTCCCGGTCCTCCTTCAGCTCCGCCTTCACCTCGTCCAGCCGCTCGCGCAGGTGCTCCGTAACGGTCCTGGAGGAGCGGAAGGGCTGGAAGAAGTGATACTTCTGGGCGTTCCGGTCCTGGATGCTGCGGATGTGGGCCTTGAGGTTCTCGTATTTGATGATGACGTCGTTCTCATCGGCGAACTTTTTCAGCTTCACCACGATCTGGGCGGAGTGGGCCAGGTCGATGATGAACACACCGTAGAACATGCCGATGAAGAAGGAGAACGCCAGGTTCTGGGCCAGCCAGCTGAGGGCGCCCAGGATGTGCGGGTGGATGAGGAAGTAGTAGGCCGCGCCCATGACCGCCCAGAAGAAGGAGAATTTGGGGCAGATGATGCCCTGGATGTTGCCCCACTCGTCGGTGTAGTCCCAGAGGCGGACCTTGGCGATCTTGATGCTGAGGATGCCGGCTATGTACTCGATGCCGGTCATGCAGACGGCCATCCAGACGAACAGCACGACCTTCTCCATTATCGGGTCATCGATGGCCGTGGCGTTTTCCAGGCTGGCGATGAGAAACAGGATGCACAGCCCCGCGCCGTACAGCGGCAGATAGGGTCCCGTGCAGAAGCCGGGGTTTATCCACTTCCGCTCCGGGTTGGCCGCGGAGATGAACCGCCGGAAGAAAAGCTCCAGCACCCAGCCGAACACGGACCCGATGAAAAAGAGGAATGCCAATGTGAGAAACAGATTCATACCTTCACCTCATATCACGCCGGCAGCCGCGCCGGTTGACATTTTCAAATAAGAATTATAGCATAACGCCGGAAGCGTGATGCTATAATGGGGCATGTTTTGCGGTTCCAGCAAAGCCGGGAGCAAAACCGCCTGAAATTAATTATAATAGCCGCATCGCGGCTATTATAACACATACGCGCGAGGCCATCAAGGCGGCCCTGATGGCCCTTCTGGAGGAGCGGCCTCTCTCCCAGATCACCGTCAGGGACATCGTGGACCGCTGCGGCATCAACCGCAACACGTTTTATTACCACTACCAGGGCATCCCTGAGCTCATCGCAGAGATCGTGAACGACGGCGCGGAGGCCATCATAAAAAGCTACCCCGCCCTGGAGAGCCTGGAGGACTGCCTGGAGGCCATCGTCAAAACGGCCATGGTCAGAAAGCGGGCCATCCTGCACATCTACAACTCCGCCAGCCGGCATATCTACGAGCAGTACCTCTGGTCCACCTGCGGCCACGTGGTGGACGTGTACCTGGACACGGTGCTGAACGGACGCCAGCTTCCCGGCGGCGACCGGGAGCTCATCCGCCGGTACTACACCTGCGTGGCCTACGGCTGCATCTCCCACTGGCTGGCCTCCGGCATGCGGGACGAGGTCCTGCCCGATCTGCGCCGGATCACAGAGCTGCGGCAGGGTACGCTGGAGGAAATGATAACACGAAGTCTTGCCGGGAATAAATAGACATTCGCGCCGGTCTGTCTGGATTTTGGTCATATGTCCGTCTCCTGTCCGATTCCTGGGCAGGAGACTTTCTTTGCCCATTTCAAGCGGTGATGACACGTGCTATCATGGCAGCAAAATAGAGTGCTCCGAAACATCATCGAGGACCCGGCTGATCCCTACCACGGTTACCTTATGCACATGATAAAGGACGTGGACCGGGAAGTGCTCACCGCGCTGGCCGTGAATTTTTTCATCAACGCCAACCTGACCGGCTGGCCCAGACAGAAGGAGCTTCGCAAGAAGTATAACTGCAACATCCCCTGGGCCATATTGCTGGACCCCGCCTCCGCCTGCAACCTGCACTGTACCGGCTGCTGGGCCGCAGAGTACGGCAACCGGCTGAATCTGACCTACGACGAGATCGACGGCATCATCCGCCAGGCAAGGACATGGGCGAAGAAGATTGAAAAATGCGTCTCATGGTGAGACGCATTTTTGTATTCCTTGAGCACTACACTTGAAACGCAATGTCGCGGAAAATGGGACTTTTGATTTCAAAAATATCCCCAAAGGAAATAACTTTATATTACGTTCTCTTTTCTACAGCTTGGATTGGGCACACCGCAAAGCAGTTGCCGCAGTGCAGGCAGTTCTCCTGCCGGATGGCGTAGGGCGTCCCAGGCTCAATGCACCGCTGGGGGCAGTTTTTCAGACACTTGCCGCAGCCGACGCACGCACATGAAGCAGCAAAAACGGCAGGAAGTCCATTTCCTACCGCTTTTTCTCAGCTTCTCGGTGTGGGGTCGTCGGTGAGGCCGACCAAGTAATCCAGGCTCGTTTTGTAGAAGAGCGCCAATCTTACCGCCATCTCCAGGGGGAGTGGCCGCTCGTTGCGCTCGTACTTGGAGTACAAAGACTGATCGCACATCAATTCTTTCGCCACCTGGCGTTGTGTCAGATCCGCATCCTCTCGCAAGTCGCGTATCCGTAGACGCATACTCATCACCAACGCCAATATACAACAGCGGAAAGGGTCATATTGATGGATTGGACAATATGTCCTATAATCTGCGTTGGAGGTGAGGATATGCCTGACTATAAAGAAATGTATTTGAAAATGTTTCGTGCCACGGAAAAGGCTATCGATATTCTTATAGCGGCGCAGCGGGATTGTGAAGAAATGTATACCAGTGACCAAGAACCAGTCATATGTATAGTACCGCCCAATAAACCCGACATAGACCAGCCCGAATAGAGATCATAGCTCCGTTTCCTCAAAACCGTAGTACATGCCCATCTTTTCTTAGCTTAGGCGTGGGGTGGGCGTCGCCCTCTTTCGGATAACCCAGAAGCAGCTGCATCACCGCGTAATAGTCCGGCGGATGGCCCACTTTTTCAATACCTCCCGGCCGTAGGGGTCCGCGAAGGGTCCCCAAAAGGCTCGCCAGCCTTTTGGGGAGAAGGAGAAAGACCTCTGACCGACGAACAAGGAGCTGATTTCGGGGTCCCCAAAGGGCACGCCTGCCCTTTGGGGAAAAGAAGAAAGACCCTTGACCACAGGGCTCCCATCGCAAACCAGCGGAGCGTTTGCGATGGGAAAAAGGAAGGAAAGCCTTGACGTCTTCACAGGTCTTTACGGGGTCCCCAAAAGGCTCGCCAGCCTTTTGGGGAAAAGGAGAAAGACCTCTGACCGATGGAGGAGCCTCGCTTGCGAGGATCTGACATCTTCAGAGGTCTTTCGACGTGGCAGCGGGAGAAGGATTCGAACCCTCACATACGGAGTCAGAGTCC
>CANQIH010000002.1 GCA_947624035.1 uncultured Oscillospiraceae bacterium
AACGCCCCGGCTGCTGGATTGGTCGCCGGAGCCGCCCATCTTTGACGTGACGGAGGAGCGGCCCGGCCGGCGGCTGTCGGCCATCCTCGAGGACGCGCCGCCGGGGGCGTCCCTGGGGTACATGGCCCCCTATGGGGCGGAGCTGGCCCGGATACACGGGCTGGACATGGCCTGGGAGCCGGTGAAGCACCGGCGGTTTTTCGACCGGCCCGGCCCGGAGCACATCCAGAGATACGGCCTGGAGGACCTGGCCGTGCTGCTGGACAGATGCCCGCCCGACGGGGAGAGCCGGTGCTTCGTCCACGGGGACTTCCACTACGCCAACGTCCTGTGGCAGGACGGGGCCGTGTCGGCGGTGCTGGATTGGGAACTGGCGGGCTTTGGCGTGCGGGAGTTCGACATGGCCTGGGCGGTGCTGCTGCGGCCCGGCCAGCGGTTTCTGGACACGCCGGAGGAGATAGAATCGTTCCTGGCGGACTACGGGGCCCGGCAGGGCTTTTCCCGGCCCGCTTTTGTCCATTATTACATCCAGGCGGCGCTGTGGTTCGCCGCCCTGGGCGACGGCGATTACCAGCGGCGGCTGGCCTCCCTCTGCCGGGCGGTGGCCGGAGCGGCTGCGTAGCATAGAAACAAGAGAAGTGACGCCGACGGCGAAAAAGGTCCGCGCCCCTCGCAGATCAGAATCTGTCGCCGAAAGCGACACCATTTTGAAAGCCTCCCCTGTGCAAGGGGAGGTGCCGAGCGGCAGCGAGGCGGAGGGGTTGTTATGGAGCGAAAGCATAACAAAGAACTCACGTTGAGGGCCAGAGAACTGCGCAAAAACATGACAAAAGAGGAGCGGCGTCTCTGGTATGATTTCCTTCGGAGGTATCCCGTCCCTTTTTCAAGGCAAAAGGTTTTGGGAAGATATATCGTTGATTTTTACTGCGCCAAGGCAAAGCTGGTCATAGAATTGGATGGCTCGCAGCATTTTGAACCTGATGCCATGGCGAAGGATGGAGAAAGAACGGACTATTTAGCTGATTTTTCCTTAACGGTCATAAGGATACCAAACAACGAGCTCAGTCAGAATTTTGCTGGTGTTTGTGAATACATAGATCAAACTGTAAAACAATCCCTCAGTCAGCTTTGCTGACAGCCCCCTTCAAGGTGAATTGCCCCGCAGGGGCAAGAGAAGGCGGCCTGGGCCGTGCACAAGGGGGCCTTTGGTCTGGCGGTGACCTTGACATCTTCCCTTTTGCCGAAATCACCACCAGGCGAGATGCCTCCCTCTGCCGGGCGGTAACTTGCGTGACTACATAGAAAGAGAGTACATATCATGGCCGAGATGACCCCCATGAAGCGGCAATACTACGAGATCAAGCAGCAGTGTCCCGACTGCCTGCTGTTCTTCCGCCTGGGCGATTTTTATGAGATGTTCGACGAGGACGCCAAGCTGGCGTCCCGGGAGCTGGACCTGGCCCTGACCACCCGGGACCGGGGCAAGCCAGAGGAGGAGCAGACCCCCATGTGCGGCGTGCCCTTCCACTCCTGCGAGGCGTACATCGCCCGGCTCATCGCCAAGGGGTACAAGGTGGCCATATGCGAGCAGCTGGAGGACCCGGCCGCGGCCACGGGTCTGGTGGACCGGGGCGTCATCCGGGTCATCACACCCGGCACGGTGACGGACAGCTCCATGCTGGAGGAAGGCCGGTCCAACTACCTCGGCGCCCTCTGGCTGGAGGGGGGCGAGGGGGCTGCGGCCTTCTGCGACATCTCCACAGGCGAGTTCTGCGTCCAGGCTTTTGCCGAGGACCCGGTGACCCACCTCATGAACGAGCTGGGCCGGTTCGCCCCCAAGGAGGCGGTGCTGTCCGCCGGGGCCCAGGCCGACAAGGCCCTGGCCGCGTTCCTGCAAAAGCTGGACTGCCTGCCGGAGAAGGAGAGCTCCCGCTTCGAGCCGGAGGCCTGCCGGGAGCTGGTGTATGACCGCTTCCAGGAGGTGGTCTCCCCCGCCGAGACATTGGCGGCGGGGGCCCTTCTGAGCTACATCATCGAGACCCAGAAGTTCGACATCTCCCACATCCGCCGCCTGGACCGGTTCGGCCAGGGGCGGTACATGGAGCTGGACTACACCACCCGCCGGAACCTGGAGCTCACCGAGAGCCTGCGCACCGGGGAGAAGAAGGGGAGCCTTCTCTGGGTCCTGGACCGGACAAAGACACCCATGGGCGGGCGTCTGCTGCGCTCCTGGGTGGAGCGGCCCCTGCTGGACCCGGTGGCCATCCGGCGGCGGCTCGCCGCCGTGGACGAGCTATATAAGGACGCGATACTGCGCCCGGAGCTCATACTGACACTCCATGACATCGGGGACATCCAGCGGCTCATCGGCAAGTGCGTTTACGGCACCGCTAATGGCCGGGACCTGCTGGCCCTGGGCCGGTATTTCGATAAGCTGCCCCGTCTCGTGGAGCTGCTGGCGAACGCGAAAAGCGCCATGCTGCGGGACGCCGCGGCCCTGGACACCCTGGACGACCTCAAGACCGACATCCTCGCCACTATCGCGGACGAGCCCCCCTTCTCCGTCCGGGAGGGGGACATCATCCGCCCCGGCGCGGACGCCGAGGTGGACCGGCTGCGGGACGTGCGGGACAACGGCGCCCGGATGGTCTCCGAGCTGGAGGCCCGGGAGCGGGAGGCCACCGGCATCAAAAAGCTGAAGGTGGGCTACAACAAGGTCTTCGGCTACTACATCGACGTGCCCCGGTCCGCCGGGGACGCGCCCCTGCCGGACACCTACATCCGCAAGCAGACGCTGGTGAGCAACGAGCGGTACTTTACGCCGGAGCTGAAGGAGCTGGAAAACACGCTGCTGAACGCCCGGGACCGGATCGCGGACCTGGAGTATCAGCTGTTCTCCGCCCTGCGGGAACGGGTGGCCGCCCAGGTGGAGCGGGTACAGGCCGCCGCCGCCCGTGTGGCGGAGCTGGACGCCATATGCTCTCTCGCGGAGGTGGCAAGCCGGAACCGGTACGTGATGCCGGAGGTGGACCTGGGCCGGACGCTGCACATCCGGGAGGGCCGCCACCCCGTGGTGGAGATGGCCCAGAAGGACGTGCTGTTCGTGCCGAACGACACGTTTTTGAACGACGGTGCCGACCGGGTGGCCATCATCACCGGCCCCAACATGGCGGGCAAATCCACCTACATGCGCCAGACGGCCCTCATCGTGCTCATGGCCCAGATGGGCAGCTTCGTCCCGGCGGCCAGCGCCTCCATCGGCGTGGTGGACCGGGTGTTCACCCGCATCGGCGCGTCGGACGATTTGGCAAGCGGCCAGTCCACCTTCATGGTGGAGATGAGCGAGATGGCGGACATCCTGCGCCACGCCACGGCGGCCAGCCTGCTCATCCTGGACGAGATCGGCCGTGGCACCTCCACCTTCGACGGCATGGCCATTGCCCGGGCCATGCTGGAGTACTGCGCCGACAAAAGGCGCCTGGGGGCCCGGACCATGTTCGCCACCCACTACCACGAGCTGTCCGCCCTGGAGGGGACCCTGGACGGGGTGAAAAACTACAACATCACCGCCAAGAAGCAGGGGGGCACTCTGATCTTCCTGCGGAAGATCGTCCCCGGCGCCGCCGACGACAGCTACGGTATAGAAGTGGCCAAGCTGGCGGGCGTGCCGGACCAGATCATCAGAAAGGCCAAGGGCTACCTGGCGGAGCTGGAGGCGGGCGGCTCACCGGCGGCCCCGGCGGTCCTGGAGGACCAGGTGTCCATGCTGGACGTGGCCGGCGGGGAGCTGGCCCGGGAGCTGGCGGCCATCGACCTCAACACCGTCACCCCCCTGGAGGCGCTGAACCTTCTCTACCGGCTGAAAAAGAAGGCCGAGGGCACATGAAGATAGGAAGATTGGAAAAGAGCGGGACCCGCGTCCCGCTCTTTTTATTTGGCTGTGGAAAAGGGGACCGCGTCTCCGCGATCCCCCGGTCAGTTGAGCTTCGGCGGGCGTCGCATCTCCCGCATCTCTCGGGTCTCCCCTGTCATGCCATCGGCGTGTGGTCGCAACGGAATTTACCACCTCGAAGCCCTTCTTATCCTATGTCCATTATAGCAAGGTTACTCTTTTTTGTAAAGAATTTTCCGGTGCCGCTCATAGTTTTTCCAGCGGCCCTCACTTATCGTCCATGCCGAAAGAATAGAATTCCTATAACCCTTTTCATCCTTTGGTGTGAACAATCTCAGGATGAGCTGCACCCGATCGTTGTTTTCTGCTATCTGCTTCAAAACCAGACATGTATTTGTCGGGTTTCTGGGATCCTCCATGATATAATCCGGGTCCACTATCGCCCGTTCAAGGTAATTCCAGACCCGCTCAAATTCTCCTGGATGATGCTCACGGATATGTGCGATGCGCTCATCGGTGATGATGACCTCATCCGTCTGGATGTCCTCGGTCACGCACCGGTATTTCTCTATGTCTATGTGGCCAACGATATACACGCCCTGCTTCTCCTGCGGATGTCTCTTTATTTGTCCCGGTTCAGGTCCCGGATGAGCTCCAGGATATGCTCCGCCTGGGCGGGGGCGAGCCGCTCCAGCTCCCGGATGAGCTCCTTGGTGAGCCCCGGCGCGCCGTCGTCGCTGTTGAAGAACTCCCGGGGCGTCAGGCCGAAGTAGTCGCAGATATACAGAAAGCCCGTGAAAGACGGCAATGTATGGCCGTTTTCGATCTTGTTGATATAGCTCTCGCTCTGCCCCAGGGACAGGCTCATATCCCGGGCGGACACGCCCTTCTGGATGCGCAGTTCCGTCAACCGCTTACGAAACCACTCGATGTTATCCATGCCTGTCCCCCCCCCTCTCTGCATGTGGATAGTATAAATCCACATACAGCGGATTATAGGGACTTTAAGGATATGTTTTGTTTGACATCGATACTTTAAAGAAATATAATCGATGTATTTAGGGAAATAAAATCCCGATCCATAAAGGAGGGCCATACCATGGCTGATTACGAGAAGATGTACCACATCCTGTGCGACGGGGCGTCCCGGGCCATCGACGCGCTGGACGGCGGCGACCTGGCTGCCTGCCACCGGCTTTTGCAGGACGCCCTGGAGGAGGCCGAGGAGGTCTATATCGCGGGGGATACAGAATAGCGCACCGCCCGGGCTCTCCCGGGCGGTGTTTGGTATACTGCCAGACCAAAGGCCCCCTTGTGCAAAGGGGGCTGGCAGCGCCAACGGCGCTGACTGAGGGGTTGTTACCAAGTTGGGTAAATATCCAAGCCTGGTAACAACCCCTCCGCCTCGCTTTGCTCGGCACCTCCCCTCAAGGTGAATTGCCCCGCAAGGGGCAAGAGAAGGCGGCCTGGGCCTTGCACAGGGGAGGCTTGGGCGCTATTCCTGCCAAGCCGGCGGCCCCCTCTGACGAGGGGGCTGTCAGCCAACGAGGCCCCCACGTGGCACGCCTGCCGCGTGGGGAGAGGAGGCGCCGCGTTGTATTCGAGTCTTGCCGCTTGCGGCGAGGGGAGACCTACAACGCGTGTGCCGACGCGACTGGGGGAGAGACTTTAACAGCTTTAATATCTCTCCCTCCGTCTTGGCCTTGCGGCCAAGCCACCTCCCTCGTCAGAGGGAGGCATTGGTGCGCCGGTAATCCACGCCCTGCGGCGGCTACTCCGCCGCTGCAGGGGGAGCATGGTTTTTCCACTTCCCGCTCAGGAAGTAGGGGAACATGACGATGAAAAAGGCGTAGCCGGCGATGGCGCCGCCCAGCCAGTAGCCCATGACGCCCATGTGAAGCACCTCCGCCATGAGCACGCAGAGACCGATGCGCATGACCACCCCGTCCAGGATGCCCAGGACGAAGTTCATCACCGGAAAGCCCATGCCGTTGCACAGGGCCGTGCTGGGGCCCCGGACCGCCCAGCCGAAGAAGTTCAGCACCGCGATGACCACGTAGCTGTGGCTCATGGCCAGCACCTCCGGGTCCCGGTCGAAGAGGGAGAACACCTGCTCCGGGAAGAAGATCATCACCGCCGACAGCGCCGCCGCGAAGCTCAGCCCCACCGCGATGGCCACGCCCAGGGCCTTTGATACCCGGTCGAACTTCCGGGCGGCGAAGTTCTGGCCCACCATGGTTGCCCCGGCCTGGCTCAGGGCCAGGCAGATGATGCTGGCCACGGTGGAGAGCTTTGCCCCCACGCTGGTGACGGCGGAGACCGTGACGCCGTAGGCGTTGATGTGGCTGGAGACGAACAGGGTGGAGACGCTGATGGCGCAGGACTGGATCATCATGGGGACGCCCAGGTCCAAAAGCTTGCGGAGGTTCCGGCCGTCGGGGACCAGGTATTTCAGGGCGAACTCAAACCCCAGCCGGTCCCGGCGCCGCCAGAGATAGGCCACGCACAGTACGAAGCTCACGCCCTGGGCGATGACCGTGGCAAGAGCGGCGCCCAGGGGCCCCATGCCCGCCGACACCAGCGCCAGGTCCAGGATGACGTTCAGCACCGAGGCGATGGCGATGAAGATCATGGGCCGCATGGACTCGCCCATGCCCCGGAGGATGGAGGCCACCATCACGTACCCCACCAGGAAAAAAAGCCCCGCCGTACAGCAGACGGTGTACTGCGTGCAGTACGCCAGCGCCTCTGGCGGCACGTTCAGGACGTCCATGAGCTGGTGGGAGAAGACCAGGCCCGCCGCCGTGATGACCAGGCTGTAGCCCAGGATGAACGTGAACATGACGCCCACGATCTTGGAGACGGACTTCCGGTCGCCCATGCCCACGTACTGGCTGATGAGCACCTGGCCGGCGTTGCAGAAGCCCATGCACATGAAGGTGTAAAAGTGGATGAGGTCCGCGCCGATGCCCACGGCGGACAGGCCCGCCTTGCCCACGAACTGGCCCACTACCACCATATCCACCAGGTTGTAGGCCGTCTGGAGCAGGTTGGAGAGCATGAACGGCCAGGCGAAGGCCAGCAGCTGCCGCCCCACCGGGCCGAAGGTGTAGTCCCGGATCAAACTGTTTTCCCGCATATGTGTGTACGAGCTTTCTTTGGTATTATTTCTGTGTAATTCTATAGCATATTACCTAGGTTTTCAAGGGGTTTTATGGGAAAAAGAACTGCCCCGCACGCTGCGGGGCAGTCTGGCAATGCTTTACGCCTCTTCGTCGGCCTCGTCCCGGCTGCGGAACAGCAGGGAGATGCACCAAAGTGCCGAGAGGCCCACCAGCGCGTAGATCACTCTGGAGATCACCGCGGTCTGGCCGCCGAAGATCCATGCGACGATATCGAATCGAAACAGGCCGATGCTGCCCCAGTTCAGCCCGCCGATGATGGCGAGCAGCAGGGCTATCCTATCAATGACCATGATACTATGACTCCCCTCATGATTGATCTTGCCGGGGCTAGTTTGCTCCGTCCGCCGCCGGTCATACATCCGGGCGCTGGTAATTTTTCCCGCGGCCGCCCAGACGGTTCCAACCTCTTGACTTCTATGTTATAATGGTTACCATAATACGACCAGATATGACAGGAGCGATCGACGCGATGAGAAAAAAGATCCTGAGCCTGCTTTTGATATTGGCGAGCCTCGCGGCCATGGCCGTGCCGGTGCTGGCCTCCGGCGCTCCCGCGGCGGTGCAGGCCGGCGGCTATGCCTTCACCACCAGCGCCGTCTCGTCCACGGACGCCACCCCCGGCCCGTCATCCCCCACGGACATCAAGGACGGCGTCGCCAAGGCGGGGGACGGAAAGTTCTATTACTACAAAAACGGCAGGATGCTCAAGGGCGGCTGGATCACCGACAGCGCCACCGGGCGGCAGTATTACGCCGCCAGCGACGGCCTGCTGTACACCGGCTTTCGCACCATCGGGACAAAGAGCTACTACTTCTCCGTGAACGACGCCCACATGATGCGCAGCGGCGTGGTCACCGGCCCCAAGGGCCTGAAATACTACGTAGCCAAGGACGGCCACGCCATGAAAAACGGGCCCATCACCGGCCCGAACAATAAGCGGTATGTGGCAGCCGCCGACGGCCATCTGCTGCGGGGCGGCTTCACGCCCTACTTCAACGGCCAGCGGTACTACGTGGACAAAAACTGCCTCATGGTGCGGAGCCAGTGGGTCCAGGTGGGCGGCAAGTGGTATTACCTCCAGGCCAACGGCGCCATGGCCCGGAACCAGTACGTGGGCGGCTACTACGTGGGCCCTGACGGCGCCCGCACCTCCGGCGGGACCGGCGGGACCGGCGGCACTGGCGGGACGGTCACCCACCCGGACTCCACCACCGTGTATGTGAGCCGGAGCGGTATCATCCACCTGCGCAGCGACTGCTCCGGGATGAAGTATTACACCAAGATGACCCTTGGGAACGCCGTCGGCAAGGGCTACAAAAAATGTGACAAGTGCTTTTGAGCTCAAGACAAAACGAGACCCGGCCAGGAATGGCCGGGTCTTTTTACGTCTATCTGCGTATGTATCAGTTGGTGTACACGAAGCCCGTGGCGGTGATGGTGCCCAGAGACACCTCGCCATAGCGGCCGTTGTAGCCCCAGGAGACCGTCATGTTCCCCGCGGTGCCCGAGGGCACGGTCATGGACGTGGAGAACAGGCTGTTGGTGACGAGGGAGCTGCTGTTCACGTTCACGCTGCTGCCGGTGGCGGAGGCGGAGTAGCCCTCAAAGCTGACGTTGATGGCCGTGACGCCCAGCTGCAGGGTGTAGCTCGTGACGGTACCGGAAATGGAGATGGTGGTGGTGCCGTCCCCGTGGTCTACGGCCCGCCAGCTGACGCCCATGTTCAGGGGCGTGCCGGTATCGGAGCCGAAGCTGTCCGCCGCCGTCACGGTGTCGGTGGGCGGCAGGGGCGTGGGCGTGGGAGAGGGGGTGGGCACCGGCGTGGGCGTGGGCGCCTTGGTGGGCGGCACGGGCGTGGGCGTGGGCGCCTTGGTGGGCGGCACGGGCGTGGGGGTGATCACCGGAGGCGGGGCCGTGGGCGTGGGTGTGGCCAGCAGGTCCTCCGGCAGGGGGGTGAACTGCGGTATGGTGGCTATGGGCGAGGCCACAGGCGGCTGCGTCGCCGTGAGGCCATCCGCACCGGCCGCGGGCGGCGCGGTGACGGCGGGCGGCTGCGGCGCCTGCGCCGTGTCCCTGCGGTCCAGGCGGCCCACCAGGACGCCCTCCAGGGCCACGATGAGCCCCAGGGCCAGAAGCAGGATGACGATACGCCTTGTTTTCATATGCCGGCCTCCCATCTCCGGCGGAGACCGCCGGTTTTTATCTATTTACATTATACACCAATTTTTGACGAACGCAACGTCTCCGATGTTCCCGCTATATTTGCCACGCGAAAATAATTGTTCTCCATGGTCCGGCGGGAGAACACGTACCGGTCGTACACCTGCCGCCTGATCCGGCGGGCGTACCGCTCCGCCTCCCGGTCTGTGGAGAAGCTGTCCGGCGCCCAGGCGAACCTGTCCTCCGCCGCAGTATACCGGCCCAGGCCCGTCACCCAGTCGGACCAGGCGCTGCCCGTGAGGCTCACCACCGGCGCGGCGGTCCCCCCGGGCCGGTCCGGCGCCAGGATGTCCCGGCCCGCCAGGAACCGGGCGTCGTAGGGCGCGCCCAGAAGGTCCAGGAGCGTGGGCGTCACGTCCAGCTCCGAGCAGGGCCTGTCCACCGCCGCGGGCTCGATGCTGCCGCCCCAGAGGTACAGCCCGGCCCGGCCCTCCTCCTGGCCCCCGGTGAGAAGGCATACCGCCGTGCTGCCGGCAAGGCCCCGGTCCTCCAGCGCCGTCATGAGCCAGGCAAGGGCCGGCTCCCCGTCGTCCTCCGTCCAGACACAGTAGAGGAAAAAGGGCCCCGCCCCGGCGGCGGGCAGGCACCGGGCCATCCGGTCCGCGTCCGACGGACCGGCGGCCGTCACCTCCCCGAAGCCCAGGGCCGCAAAGGCGGCCTCCCGGCCCGTCTCCGGCAGGGCGGCGGCGGTCCGGTATCCCATGTCCTTTAGCATCCGCCCCAGAGCGAAGGGCAGGTCCGTCCCCTGCTGCCCCGCCCAGGCCAGGGCCGTCTCCGACTCCACCGCTGTGGGCACTATCCCGGTCAGCAGGGCGAACTCCCGGCCGTCATCCCCTTGGTACCAGGCGGGGGCGTATGCCTGGGTGAAGGCGGTCCCCTCCGCCCGCAGGCGGCGCAGGGCGCTGGCCCGGTCCATGACGCCGGGCCGCCAGTTCTCCGCCCGGATGAGGATGAGGTTTTTCCCGGCCCAGAGGCCGGTGTACCGGCTCTTGGCCGTGGGGGCCTGGGTGAGATAGTAGGCGTTCAGCTCCGCGATGAGGGCGCTGCCCGCCGTCTCCCTGGTCACCGGCAGGTCCAGGTCCAGGATGTTGTACCCGGCGCCGTCCGCCTGGGCCATGACCGGCACGGCCATGCCCTGCCCGGCCTGGTCCAGCCGGGCCGCGATCAGAACAGACAGCACCGCCAGCGCCAGACACAGCACCGATGCCGCGGCCTTCCGCATGGGACCCGCCCCCTCTCCCGTCATTCTCCTATAAGAATGGCGCAAGGGCGGGGCGAAGACCGTCGCATCCCGTCGGCGGGGACAAAAAAATCCCGTCACATCGGACGGGACGGAAAGCGCCCGGCCAAAGGCCGGGCGTTATCTCCGAGTCTGTGTCAGGGTCAGCCCTTCAGGCCGTTCTCCTGGCGCTCCATGTTCTCCACCACCACGTCGTAGATGTCACCCAGGGAGGCGGCATACTCCAGCACCTTCCAGGGGACGTTGGTGTGGAAGTGGATCTTGATCAGGTCCTCGTCCCCCACGGCCAGCAGACAGTCTCCGGGGATGTGCTCCATGATGTAGTCATGGATCTCGTCCTCATCCAGGTCGTGGCCCTCGATGAGCAGCTGTGTGTCAAAGCGGAATTCCAGCATAATATGTTCTCCTGTTTCGTTCGCTTGTACACTATGTACGCGCCGTCATTATATAGCAGAACGTATAGAATGTCAAATACCGTGCGTCCATGGCGGACACCATGGGCGCACGGTATGGTTCAATCCTTCTTTGACTGCCGGGTGACACGCACCTTTTCCACCCGCTTGCCGTCCGCGGCCAGGACCGTGACGGTCACGTCCTCGTAGGTGGTCTGGTAGCCAGGTTCAGCGTAGCCCTCGGCCAGCTCCATGACCCAGCCGCCCACGGTCTCGCTCTCGAAGTCGAAATCGGCCTCATCCAGGCCCACCAGCTCCAGAAAGTCCTCCACGGGCAGGTCCCCGTCCAGCTCCCAGCTGTCCTCGGCGGTCTGGACCACCTCTTCCTCCACCTCGTCGGTCTCGTCCCAGATGTCGCCCACCAGGTTCTCCAGGATGTCCTCCATGGTGATGACGCCGGCGGTGCCGCCGTACTCGTCGGTCACCACGGCCAGGTGGGTCTGCTTGGCCCGCAGCTGCTCCAGCAGGTTCGGCAGCTTCACGGTCTTGTAGACGAACACCGGCTCGGTGAGAAGGCTGCGGATGTCGATGGGGCCGCCGTCCAGCATGGCCCGGTAGAGGGTGTTGAGGTGCAGCACGCCGATGATGTTGTCCACGCTCTCCTGGTATACCGGCAGCCGGGAGTAGGGCATATCCCCGATCTGGGACAGCATGTCCTCCAGGGAGTCGTCGATGTCCAGGGCCATCATGTCCACCCGGGCGGTCATGGCCTGGCTGGCGGACACGTCGCCGAAGTCCAGGGCGTTTTGCAGAAGCTCCCCCCGCTCGTCGTCCAGCACGTCCTCGTCCTGGGCGGTCTCGATGATGGACTGAAGCTCCTCCACCGCGGCCTCCTCCTCGTCCTCGGCCTGGCCCTTCATAGGCCGGGTGATGAGGTCCGTGACCGTCACGGCGCACCAGACCAGGGGGCTGAGCACCACCGACAGGACCCGGATGGGCCCGGCCACGGCCAGGGACAGGCGGTTGGCATTTTTCTTGGCCAGTATCTTGGGCATGGTCTCGCCGAAGATGATGACCAGCACGGTCACCGCCACGGTGGCGGCGGTGGTGCAAAGGCCCTCCGACGCGCCCAGGCGGGCGGCCAGCATGATGGCGATGACGGAGCTGATGGAGCTGGACGCCACGTTCACCAGGTTGTTGCCGATGAGGATGGCGCCCAGGGCGCTGTCGAACCGGTCCAGCAGGGCCAGGGCCGTTTTCGCGGCCCGGTCGCCGTCCTCCGCCGCGCTCTCCAGGCGCAGGCGGCTGGCGGCGGAGAGGCTCATCTCCGAGGCGGAGAAGAACCCCGACAGGGCCAGGCACACCAGAAGAGCGATCACGTAGCTTATCATGCCTCCGCGCCCCCTTCCGCTGTCTTCTCAGGGACGCGCCGGACCGTCAGCTTGCGGATGCGGTGCTGGCGCACGTCGGATATGGTGAACTCCAGGTCGTGGTAGGTGAAGCTGTCCCGCTGGGCGGGCATGAACTCGAAGTGTTCCAGCGCCCACTCGGCCAGGGATTTGTGGACCAGCTCCCCGTCGTCCTCCGGGTCCTCGTAGTCCAGCCGCTCGAAGAGGTCGTCCACGTCCAGACGGCCGTCGGCCTCGTACCGGCCGCCGCCCAGGGGGTGGAAGAACTCCTCCACCTCGTCCTCCTCGTCCCATATCTCGCCCACCAGCTCCTCCACGATGTCCTCCACCGTGACGATGCCCAGGGTGCCGCCCCAGGCGTCCGTGACTACAGCCACGTTCATGCGCTTGCGGCTCATCTCGGGCAGAAGGTCGTCCACCTTGGTGGTGGCAGGAACGTAGAGCACGCTGTCCAGCATGGCCTTCAGGTCCAGGGCGGGACCCTGGGCCAGCCAGGCCTTGATGTACTTGCGTATCTGAAGCACGCCGATGATGTTGTCGATGCTGTCCTCGTAGACGGGCAGGCGGCTGTGGCGCTGGGAGCGGATGTAGGCCGTGATCTGCTCCGGGGGCCAGGCGGCGTCCACCGCCGCGATGTCCACCCGGGCCGTGAGCACGTGCTCCACGGTGATGTCCCCGAACTCCAGGGCGGACTGGACCAGGTCGCCCCGGTCCTCGTCCAGGCTGCCGGCGTCGGTCATGTCCTCGATGAGGTCATAGAGCTCGTCCTCGGTGACGGAGACCTCCCCGTCGCCCTTGGAGAGCTTGGCCGCCGCCTGGCCGATGGCGGTCAGGGCCGCCGATGCGGGGGCGAAAATGCGCATAAAAAAGCACAGCGGACCCGCGGTGCCCAGGCTGAACCGCTCGCTGTATTTCTTGGCTATGGTCTTGGGGAGCATCTCGCCGGCGAAGAACAGCACCAGCGTGGTGGCGACGGTGCCCCACACCACGGCGCCCATGCCCCAGCGGCGCGTCACCAGAACGGTGACCACCGCCGCCGCGGTCAGATGGACGATGTTCGTGCCGATGAGGATGGTGGTGATGGCGCGGTCAAAATTGTCCAGCACCCAGAGGGCCCGCTTGGCCCGGGGGTCGCCCTTCTCCTGCCGGGCGCGGATGCGCGGGCGGGACACGGAGGCGAAGGCCGTCTCCGCGAAGGCGAAATACATGGCGAAGCCCACAAGAACGATCAGAAACAGGATAGACAGCCAACTGCCATCATCCATGGGGATGACCACCTCTTACTTTCCAACACAAAAGATATAAAACAAGAGGGATTATAACACATTCATTACTATTCGTCAACTTGCGCCCCATGGGCCCTTACAGTATAATGGCGGATACAGACCGTTTTCAAAGGAGCGATCCATGAAAAAGACCGTCCGGCTGTATAACGTCATGTTCCCGGTATACATGCTGTTTCTGCTCTTCCCTGGGGTGTGGCTCCTGTCCCTGCCGGTGAACTTCGCCGTGGACAGCCTGATGCTGCTGCTGGCGGTCCGGCATGGACGGTGCGGCCAGGGGAAGCAGATATGGAAAAAGAGCATCCTGCGGGTGTGGCTGCTGGGCTTCGCGGCGGACTTCGCCGGGGCGGCCCTCATCACCGCCCTCTTCTATGTGGCGGAGGGGCAGATAAACCTGTCGCTGTACTCCCACTGGTATGCGGAGGTGCTGATGGCCCTGCCCGGCGTGGCCCTGGCGGGCTGGCTCATCTACGTCATGGACCGGCGCTGGGCCTTCAAAAAGGCGGAGCTGGCTCCCGAGCACGTCCGCAAGCTGGCGCTGGCGCTGGCCGTCTTCACCGCGCCCTACACCATGCTGATACCGACGGCGCTCCTATACAGATTCTGAGCCATAACGACTGCGGGCCCCTTTAGGCTGTCAAAGAAGGCTCTTTGCCAGCCTGAAAGCCGAGTATTTCCTGCCGTCAAAGACGTCATGAAATACTGCCGCTGCACGGCGCAAATGCCCGCATTTGCCGGCTTTTGATCCCATTTGAGGCGGGGCTCCGCCCCCCTCAAGCTCCCCCCGCATCGTCCAAGCATATGCGTGTTTTTTGACAAGCTCTGCGGGCCCCGCTGGGAAGCGAGGCCCGCTCTTTGTATGCGAACTTTACTGTGGCTGGCTCTCCTTGGACCCGATGGGCAGCACCAGCAGCACCGCCGCGGCCAGGATGCAGGCCATGCCCCCCATCTCCAGGGGGCTCAGCCGCTCCTGGAAGGCGATGACGCCCACGATGATGCCCGTCAGGGGCTCGAAGGTGCTTAATAGCGACGCCTGGACCTCCCCGCAGAGGAAAAGGCCCTTCTGGAACAGCACCAATGCGAACACCGTGGCGCACAGGGCCAGCGCCGCCTCCGCCGCCCAGCCTGTGGCGTCCAGGGCAAAGGTCAGCTTGCCCAGGACGAGGGCCGCCGCGGCGATCTCCAGGGAGGCCATGAGGCTCATCCAGAAGGCCAGGGAGAAGGGGTGCAGGGCCTTGGCGGAGCTGCGGCCCAGCAGCACGATATAGGTGGCGTAGACGATGCCGGAGCCCACCGCGAGCGCGATGCCCGGCACGCTGGGGTCGCTGCCGGGGGAGGTGGTCAATGCCAGGCCCCCCAGGCACAGGACCATGCAGAATATCTGCTTCTTCTCCGGCTTCTGCTTGCAGAACACCACCAGCATCACGATCACAGCCACGGGGTAGGTGAAGTGCAGGGTGGTGGCAAGGCCGCTGTCGATGTACTCATAGGACATGTAGAGCATCACGGGCATCAGGGCGTAGGTGATGGAGAGCTTGAACACGTCCAGGGCCTGCTTTTTCGTGAGGCGGAAGGAGGCCTTGGGGGAGGCCAGGATCACCAGGGCCAGGATGGCGGCGCCCATGAAAAACCGCCCGAAGGCCACCGTGTAGGCGTTGCTGCCGTGGGCGTAGGCGATGCGGGTCATGAGCGGCATGAGGCCGAACAGCACCGCGGACAGTATGACGAATATGCTTCCCAGATGCTTTTTCACCGTGTTTTCCTCTCTTTCATACAGCCCGCCTATTATACACAGCCGCCCCGGAAAAGTCAACGCGGCCCGTTGACGGCGGCGGGCGGCTGTGCTATTTTATGGAAAAAGGAATACAAGGGGGATATGCCATGTACGCCCATCTGAAAAGGGTCCTGCGGGCTGCCGTGCTGCCGGTCCTGACGCTGGTCCTGGCATCGGTCCTGGCATCGCCGGCCCTGGCCCTGACCCTGACCCTGGCCGGCAGCAGCTACAGCACCTATGAAAACACCGCCGTGTGCTTCTCCCTGGAATACCCCTCGGGCAGCACGGTACAGCAGCCCTATGACAACGCGGTGTTCATCACGGGAGACGGGTACCGCCTGGCGGCGGAGTACACCTTCACCACCGCCCGGCAAGACCGCTTCATCTATTCCGCCGCCGACTTTGCCGCCATGATCGACGCCGACAGCCAGACGCTGGCCGACTGGGTGGGCAATGACAGCACGGTCATCACCGGCTCGGACCGGCTCACCATCGGCGGGCAGGACGCCTGGCAGTACGACTACGCCATCGCCGGCGAGGGCTCCGGCAGCCTATATGTCATCGACGGCGAGGGGAGATTCGGCTGCTACTGCGTCCAGACCATGGTGGATGAGGACGCCGCCGGCGCCACGTCCGCCCGGAAGAGGCTGGCCTACGCGGCGGCCTCCTTCACGGTCACCGGCCCCTATGAGGCCGAGGGCTGCACCCTCTATACCCACGACGAGCTCCAGACCTCCTTTATGGTCCGGGACGAGGCCATGCAGGGGGAGGAGGAGCTCTCCGGCGGCACCGTTTTCATCTACCCGGTGCCCCACGTCTTCGTCGAGGCCTGCATCGTCATGGGGGAGACGCCCTATGACGAGGATGACGAGCTGGGCAAAGTCCTGGAGAGCATGTGCAACTATTACTTTCAATATAAGAACAACACCCGCTATACCACCCAGCCGGCGGTATTCGACCTGGGCCAATACACCTACGCCGGCGTGGAGCTGGAGTACTATGACGACGAGGGCGAGCACTTCACCGTGGCTCCCTACATCTTCCTCCAGGACGGGAAATACTGGAAGGTGGAGCTGGAGTGCACCGACGAATACCTGGACATCTGCCGCACCGCCCTGAGCGACGTGCTGTTCTCCCTGCGGGTGGGGGACGGCAGCGGCGGCGCCCTGTCCGCCGGCACGTCCGGCACGTCTGCTCCGTCCGCACAGACAGGGGACGACAGTTTGGGCACGGCCATATACGCCATCCTGGACGATATCGAGAGCCGGGACGATTACCGGTCGGACTGGATCTTTGAGCCCCTGGCCAGCGTCACGGATATGAACGGCGACGGCATATACGAACTGCTTGCCGTATATGAGTGCGTCAGTAGCTATGACGGGCGGGACTACGTAAGCTGCGAGACCTGGCTCATCGCCCCGGAGGGCGCCAAGCAGGTGAGCACCGGCGTGCTGTACAGCGAGATCGGCGGCAACGGCGGCTCCGCCGGTCTGGCCGTCCGGGACGGCACGGTGTACGTGGTACTGGAGACCCGGCAGCCCGACGGCGGCGACTTCGACAACGTCTACAATATCTTCTCCCTGGCAAACGGCGAGGCGCGCCTGGGGGATGAGAACCACTATCTGGACTGCCAGGGCACCTACGGCGCGGAGGACAGCGGCCGGTACGCGGTGGATATGAATACCGTGAGCCGGGCCCAGTTCCAGTCCTTCCTGGACAGCTATGACACCGTCTTCGACATCGACCTCACCGCGGACAACGGCAACGGCACCGTGATGCCCTTCAACATCATCCGGCAGTTCTACTGATGCACCGGGCCCTTGCAAACCGCCCAGGGCCGTGGTATACTGCCTCCATACCATAATAAGATTTGAGGTGAAAAGATGATATCTGCTTCCTGCTGACAGCTTTGGCATGACGGGAAAAGCCAAATTCCCGGCGGCGTGAGCCGCCCGTTCGTCATGCCGGTCTGCGGGAAAGCGGATATCCTCTCACCGGTCCATACAGGCGTGGCACAGCCATGCCCTCTCTCCGGCTGCGGGCTCCGTTCCCGCGGCCGATTTTATTTATTTAAGGAGGGCATGACTATGGCATTGATCGACGTTTCACACCTGTCCTTCGCCTATGACGGGGGCTACGACTACATCTTCCGGGACGTGAGCTTTCAGATCGACACGGACTGGCGGCTGGGCTTCACAGGCCGGAACGGCCGGGGAAAGACCACCTTTTTGAGGCTGCTCATGGGTGAGTACCCCTACGAGGGGACCATATCCGCCCCGGCGGCGTTCGAGTACTTCCCCTATCCCGCGGCGGATATGGACATGCAGACCGGTGACATCCTGGCGGGGATATGCCCGGAGGTCCCGGCCTGGCAGCTCCGGCGGGAGCTGGGGAAGCTGGCGGTGGACGAGGGGGCGCTGTACCGGCCATTTTCCACCCTCTCCAACGGGGAGCGGACCAAATCGCTGCTGGCGGCGCTGTTCCTGCGGGAGAACGCCTTTCTGCTCATCGACGAGCCCACCAACCACCTGGACATGCGGGGCCGGGCGCTGGTGAGCCAGTATCTGAGCCGGAAAAAGGGCTATATCCTGGTGAGCCACGACCGGGCCTTTCTGGACGGGTGCGTGGACCACATCCTGTCCATCGACAGGGCGGACATCCAGGTCTGCCGGGGAAACTTCTCCGCCTGGTGGGAGAACAAGCAGCGCCGGGACCAGTTCGAGACGGAGCAGAATGACCGGCTGAAAAAGGAGATACGCCGCCTGCGGGAGACCGCCCGGGAAAAGGCGGACTGGTCCGACCGGGCGGAACGGGCCAAGATCGGACAGGGCGCCTATGACCGGGGGTATATCGGCCACAAGGCCGCCCGGATGATGGGTCGGGCCAAGGCCATCCAGGCCCGGCAGGAGCGGGCCGCGGAGGAGAAGTCCAAGCTTCTCAAAAACATCGACACGGCGGAGGACCTGAAGCTGGCCCAGCTGCCCTACCACAGCCCCCGGCTGCTGTATCTGAAGGACGTGGCGGTGGACTACGGCCAGGGCCCGGTGTGTGAGCCGGTGAGCTTCACTCTGGAGCGGGGAGACCGGGTGGCCGTCCAGGGCCCCAACGGGGCGGGGAAGTCCAGCCTTCTGAAGCTCATCTGTGGCGTGGATATCCCCCATACCGGCGTCTTTGAGCCGGGCAGCCGCCTCACGGTGTCCTATGTGCCCCAGGACACGGCGGGGCTCTCCGGCAGCCTCACGGCCTACGCGGAGGACCATGGCATCGACGTGAGCCTGTTTCTCGCCATCCTGCGGAAGCTGGACTTCGAGCGGGCCCAGTTCGAGAAGGATATGGCCGGTTATTCCGCCGGGCAGAAGAAAAAGGTCCTCATCGCCCGGAGCCTCTGCGAGAGGGCCCACCTATACGTGTGGGACGAGCCCATGAACTACATCGACCTCATCAGCCGCATGCAGATCGAGGAGCTTCTTTTGAAGTTCCGGCCCACCATCCTGTTCGTGGAGCACGACCGGGCCTTCTGTGAGCGCGTCGCCACCAAGACCGTGAGGTTATAATATGTATTGCGAAACGACATACAATATGGTATGATACCTTTATATGATACCTTTGAAAGGTGGTGGACACCATGGCGAACAAGACCGCGAACGTGCTGGCCCGGGTGGAGCCGGAGACGAAGCGGGAGGCTGAGGAGGTCATGCAGAAGCTGGGCATCTCCGCGTCCACGGTGATCAATCTGCTCTACAACCAGATCATCCTCACCCAGAGCATCCCCTTCCCTTTGACGCTGCCCCGGGAGCCCAAGGCCCGGGACGAGATGACTGATGATGAATTCTCTGCTATGCTCCAGAAGGGCCTGGACGACGTGCAGGCCGGGCGCACCAGGCCCGCGGACGAGGTGTTTGCCGATCTGCGCCGGGAGCTGTCGTAAATGGAGAGCTACGCCGTTGAGCTGACCCGGCAGGCGAAGGAACAGCTATCGGAGATCGTACGGTATATCGCCGTCAGGCTTGGTTCGCCCCAGGCCGCTGTGAGCACATTGGATGCGTTGGAGGAAGAGATCGATTCTCTTTCGGCCATGCCCTTTCGGTATCCGGCGATAGAGGACGACCCGGCAGGAGACCGCGGCATCCGCAGGACCCGAGCCAAAAACTTCAACATCTACTATCATGTGGATGACAGTCAGAAGAGGGTCAGCATCCTCGCCGTCTGCTATGCCCGGCGGGACCGGAAACAGATCATAGAGGATATATGATGAACGCCCCGGGGAGGTATCCCCGGGGCGTTTGCGTTTTGTTTACTCCGCCGCTATGGTCTCGGTGAAGGTGTCCTCGCCCAGGTCCGCCGTCACGGTGACGGAGGCGATCTGCGCCGGGTCGATGACCCGGTTGAAACAGAAGCCCCAGCTGCCGCCGTCATAGCCGCAGATATAGGCGGTGTTGTCCACCGGGTCCGGGTCGGAGCGGCGCACCACATACTGGCTGCCGTCCGTCATGGTGATGACCAGGGCGTCTATGTCCGGGGTGACGGCGCCATCGCTGTCCACAGAGACCCGGGCGCCCATGGGGGACACCGCGACGGCGCACCGCTCCCCCTCCAGGGTGACGGCGGGGACCTTCCGTCCGGCCCGGACCTCTATGGTCTCCGCCTGGCCGCCTACCTCCCGGTAGAAGCCGCCTATCTCCACCTGAACGCCGTCCTCCGTATAGGCGAAGGGCACGGTGACGTATGCCTTGCCGGGCGTGCTGTTTTCCGTGTCCAGGATGGGGGCGGATGCGCCCGCGGAGCACATCACGGCGCCGCCCCGGAAGGCGCACCCGTTGATAAAGCCGTCATATACCAGGGTGTAGCCCTGGCGCTCCCGGGTCTTCAGGTCCAGGCCCAAGTCGTTCTCCACGCTGTAGGAGAGCCAGGCGATGCCGGCCTCGTCCTCCACGTAGCTCAGAAGCGTGACCGTGGGCGTGCCCAGGTCCGCACTGCTGGTGGTCCTCCCCACACCGCTTGGGTCCTCCGGGTCGATGTTCTCCAGCGTCACCGCCTCGTCCAGGGTCTGGATGTAGGGCCCGATGAGCCGGTCTGCCAGCTCCCGGTCCAGGGCCGTCCGCTCATAGGCGGGCATGACGGAGGAGACGGTCTTGCCGCCGTCGTCCCATGTGTACTCGTATGCCTCCCGGGTCACGGTGCCGTCCGGCAGCGTCTCCGGTGCGGGGGGCGCCGGGGTGGGCGTGTCTGCCGCCGGCGCCGCGATGGACTGGTTGCCGAAAACACTGTCAAAGAATCCGAAATGGGCCCCGGCGGCAAAGGCCGACACGGTCAGCAGCGCCGCGAAGGACGCCGCCAGCAGCGCGGCCCGCCGCGTGTTCCGCACAGCCCGCCGGGCGGGTGCGGCGGCCCTTGTATCCTCCAACCGGGCCAGGGTGTCCTGCACCCGGGCCTCAAAGCTCTCCGGCACGGGGCCGTAGATGTTTTTCCAATTCCTCATATGCGCTCATCCTCCTCTGTAAGCCGTTCGCGCAAGATGGCCCTGGCGCGGTAGAGCCGGGTCTTCACCGCGCCCCTTGTCAAGCCCAGCATCCGGGCGATCTCCTCCACGGCAAAGCCCTCGACGTAGTAGAGGACCACCGGCAGGCGCAGCGTCCCGTCCAGGCTGTCCACCGCGTCCCGCAGGTCCATGGCCCCCTCGGTCTCCGGGGCGGGCGCATCCGGCAGGGGCACCTCCTCCGCCGGCGTCACCCGGCTGTCCCGCCGCAGGATGTCATAGCAGGCGTTCAGCAATATGCGTACCAGCCAGGTCTGGAAGTACCGGGGCGTTTTCAGGGTGCCCCGCTTCTCCCAGGCCCGGCACAACGCCTCCTGCACCGCGTCCTCCCGGTCCGCCTCCCGGTCCAGGACCGTGCAGCTCACCCGGTAGAGGGTGTCCGTCATGGCCGTCACCCGGACGGCAAAATCCTCGCTGGTCAATGTTTCACCGGCTTTCCGCAGTCATTGTGTTCGGAGCTCTTCACACCTGTTAGACGGAGCGGGACGGCGGAAGGTTACAAAAAAGCCCTCCCCGCGAAGGGAGGGCAGCGCGGGGAAGGGGGAAGTTGTCAAGTCCTTGCCTGGCCAAAGCCTCCCCTGTGCAAGGGGAGGTGGGCGCCGCTTGCGGCGCTCGGAGGGGTTGTTACCAGTCTTGGATATTATCCTGGCTTGGTCCGTTGGCGCTGACAGCTCCCTCGTCAGAGGGGCCTTTCAAGCGGTGTCGCTTTCAGCGACAGATCCTGATTTGCTACGCTGATACGTTGATCATAGCATAAAACAGGGGAGGCGTGTTCGCCTCCCCCTCGGTCGCTATTATCTTTTACACACACGCTTCCTTGATCACCGCCAGGGCCTTTTCCAAAAGGTCCATGGGGATGTTCAGGGCCGGCAGGAGACGGACCTTGCTCTTGGCGGTGATAACCAGCACGCCCCGGTCACGGCAGGCGGCCACCACATCGGCGGCGGGCTTTTCCGTCTCGATGCCGATCATGAGGCCCATGCCCGTGACGCTCTTCACGCCGGGCGCCCCGGTGAGGCTGCCGAACACCAGCTTCGACCGCTCCCGGACCCCGGCAAGCACGTCCTCGGTGAGGCGGCTCATGATGTTGATGGCCCCGGCGCACACCGCCGGGTTGGCGCCGAAGGTGGAGCCGTGGTCCCCGTAGGTGAACACGTCCGCCACCTTATCCCCCAGCATGCAGGCCCCGATGGGCAGGCCGCCCCCCAGGCCCTTTGCCGTGGTCACGATATCGGGCGTGACGCCCAGGTCCATATAGCCGTACATCTTCCCGGTGCGGCCGTTGCCGCACTGGACCTCGTCGGCGATGAGCAGGATGTCCTCCGCGGCGGCGATGTCCTTCATGGCCTGCACGAAGTCCCCCGGCAGGGGCAGCACGCCGCCCTCGCCCTGGACGGCCTCGAACATGATGGCGGCCACCTTGTTGTCCTTCACCAGCGCCGCGAGGCTTTCCGGGTCCGCCGGGTCGGCGTAGAGGAAGCCCGGGGTCAGAGGGGTGAACTGGGTGTGGAACACGTCCTGGCCCGTGGCGGCCAGGGTGGTGAGGGTCCGGCCGTGGAAGCTGTTTTTCAGGGTGATGATGTTGTAATATTCCGGGTCCTTCTTGGTCTGGGCGTACTTCCGGGCGGCCTTGATGGCGCACTCGTTGGCCTCGGCGCCGGAGTTGCCGAAAAAGACCTTTTTCATGCCGCTGGCCTGGCACAGCATCTGGGCCAGCCGGGGGCCGGGGCCGGTGTAGTAGAGGTTGGAGGCGTGCTGGAGCTGGCCCAGCTGGGCCGTCACGGCGGCGGCCCACTCCTTATCCGCCACGCCGAAGGTGTTCACGGCGATGCCGGTGCCCATGTCGATGTACTCCCGGCCCTCGCTGTCCCGGACCAGGCTGCCCTCGCCGGAGACCAGCTCCACGGGGAACCGGGCGTAGGTGTGGGCGATATACTGTTCGTCAAGCTGTTTTGTCGTCATTTTTCTTACTCTCCATGACCATAGTCCCAACGCCTTCGTTGGTCAGTATCTCCAGCAAAATGGAGTGGTCCGCCCGGCCGTCCATGACGATGACCCGGCTGACGCCCCGCAGGATGGCGTCGATGCAGCACTCCACCTTGGGGATCATGCCGCCGGATATGACGCCCTGGTTGAATAGCTCCACCGCCTCGTCGATGTCGATGCAGGAGATGAGGGAGGCGGGGTCGTCCTTGTCGCGCATGATACCGGCGATGTCGGTCATCATGAAAAGCCGCTCCGCGCCGATGGCCCCGGCGATGTAGGAGGCGGCGGTGTCGGCGTTGACGTTGTAGACGTTCCCCTCGTCGTCCCCGGCCACCGAGGACACCACGGGGATGTAGCCGTCGTCCATGAGGGACAGCAGTATCTCCGGGTCCACGCCCGTGATCCGGCCCACGTAGCCCAGGTCCGGGTCCTTCACGGCGGCCTGGATGAGCCGGCCGTCCAGGCCCGAGAGGCCCACGGCCTTGGCCCCCAGCCGGCCCAGGTGGGCCACCAGGCTCTTGTTCACCTTGCCGGACAGGACCATCTGCACCACGTCCACGGTCTCCTCGTCGGTGACGCGCAGGCCGTTTTTGAACTCGCTCTTCTTGCCCAGCTTCGCCAGCATTTTGTTGATCTCCGGGCCGCCGCCGTGGACCAGCACCACCTTCACGCCCACCATGTGCAGCAGGGCCACGTCCTCCATGACCTGCTGCTTGAGCCGGTCGCTGACCATGGCGTTGCCGCCGTACTTGATAACGATGATCTTGCCCCGGTACTTCTGGATGTAGGGCAGGGCCTGGGTCAGGATCTCCGCCCGCTGCTGAAAGACGTCGTGCTCGCTCATGTGCGGTAATCTCCGTTGATCTTCACGTAGTCGTAGGTGAGGTCGCAGCCCCAGGCCACGGCTTCGCCGTCCCCCTCATGGCAGGTGACCTCGATGCCGATCTCGCTCTCGGACAGGACCTTCTTGGCCAGGTCCTCGGAGAAATCGACGCTGGCCCCCATGCGGCAGACCTCGATGCGCCCGGCGGCGGAGGCGAAGGCCACGTCCACGGCGTTCACGTCCACCTCCGCGCCGGAGTAGCCGATGGCGCAGAGGATGCGGCCCCAGTTGGCGTCCGCGCCGAACATGGCGGCCTTCACGAGGCTGGAGCATATCACGCTCTTGGCGGCGGTCTTTGCCGCGGCCTCGTCCTTCGCGCCGGTGACATGGCACTCCAGAAGCTTCGTGGCCCCCTCGCCGTCCGCGGCGATGGCCCGGCAGAGCCAGACCGTCACGGCGTTCAGGGCGGCGGCAAAGGCGTCCAGGTCCGGGCCCGGGCCGGTGATGGGCCGGTTGCCCGCCATGCCGTTTGCCAGCACGCAGACCATGTCGTTTGTGGAGGTGTCCCCGTCCACGGAGACCATGTTGAAGGTGGTCTTCACGTCGCCTGACAGCACCGTCCGCAGAGCCTCCGGGCTGATGGCGCAGTCGGTGGTGAGGAACACCAGCATGGTGGCCAGGTCCGGGTGTATCATGCCCGAGCCCTTGGCGATGCCGCCCAGATGGCAGGTCACGCCGCCCACGTCGAAGGAGACGGCGATCTCCTTGGGCACGGTGTCCGTGGTCATGATGGCCTGCACGGCGTCGCCGCTGTGCTGCCCCAGACCGGCGGCCAGGGCCGGCAGGGCCGCCGCGATGGGCGTCACGTCCAGGGGCTGGCCGATGACGCCGGTGGAGGCCACCACCACGTCGGCGGCGGGGATGCCCAGGGCCGCCCCGGCCAGCTCCGCCATTTTCTCCGCCACGGCGGGGCCGCCGGCGTTGCAGGTGTTGGCGTTGCCGCTGTTGCAGATCACCGCCTGGGCATAGCCGTCCGCGATATGGGCCCGGGTGACGCCGATGGGCGCGCCCTTCACAAGGTTCGTGGTATACACCGCCGCGGCAGCGGCCCGCTTTTCGCTGTAGATGAGGGCCAGGTCCTTCTTGCTCCGGTTCTTGCGGATGCCGCAGTGGACCCCGGCGGCGGTAAAGCCCTTGGCGGCGCAGACGCCGCCCGAAATGAGTTCCATATAAATGTTCCTTTCCTTACAGGTCCAGCCCCGCGGTCTCGCCGGCGCCCAGCACCAGGTTCAGGCACTGGACCGCCGCGCCGGAGGCCCCCTTGCCCAGGTTGTCGAACCGGGCAGTCAGCAATATGCGCTCACCGTTTCCGTGGACGGATATCTCCATGCCGTCCTTCCCGCTCATGGACCCGGCGGAGAGGAAGCCCTCCTCATCCGCGCCCTCGCGGTAGTTCACCACCGGCCCGGCGTACTTCTGGGCATAGACCCGGCGGATGTCGTCGGGGGAGCCCTTCAAGTCCCGGGCGAACAGGCCCACGGTGACCTCCATGCCGCTGTAGAAGTCCGCCACGATGGGGCTGAAGATGGGCGGGGTGGTGAGGCCGGCCACCGCGGTCATCTCCTTCAGGTGCTTGTGGGTCTGGGAAATACCGTACTGCCGCGGCGCGTCCAGCAGCGCGTCACGGCCTTCGGCCTCGTACTGGGCGATCATCTTTTTGCCGCCGCCGCTGTAGCCCGTGAGGGACCAGCACACAAGGCCGGTATCCGGGGCGATGAGCCCCGCCTCGGTGAGGGGGTACGCCAGGGCGATGAAGCCGCTGGCGTGGCAGCCGGGCACGGCGATGCGTTTGGAGGTCAGCACCGCCTCCCGGTGGGCGGCGGACAGCTCGGGAAAGCCGTAGGCGAACCGGGGGTCCGTCCGGTGGGCGGTGGAGGTGTCCAGCACCGTCACGTCCGGGCTCTCGATCATGGCCACGGCCTCCCGGGAGGCGTCATCCGGCAGGCAGAGGATGGCGATGTCGCAGCCGCCGTTCAGCATGGCGGCCTTGGCCGCCGGGTCCTTCCTCAGCGCCTCCGGGATGGTGACCAGCTCTATGTCAGTCCTTCCGGCCAGCCGCTGGCCGATGCGCAGGCCGGTGGTCCCGGCGCTGCCGTCAATGAATACGCGCTGCATGGGCGAATAACTCCTGTTTATGATGTTCGTCTATTGTATAGAAGGCACCCTGCATTTGCAAGGGATTATTCAGTGGATTCTTGAATATTTTTCATTTTAAAGCGAAATTTTTAGAATATATACAAAATAGCCGCCGGTTCCCCGGCGGCTTTCTGTAGGTTTGTCAAAACCGGAACAGCCCAGATGATGCAGGGGGAGCTTGAGGGGGGCGAAGCCCCGCCTCAAATAGGATGAAAAACCGGCAGGTACCTGAGTATCAGGTGCCTGCGCCGCGCAGCGGCAGTATTTCATGACGGTCAGCCGGCAGGAAATACTCGGTTTTCAGGCTGTCAAAGAAAATTCTTTGACAGCCTGAGCCGCCGGTTTCACGGCGGCTTTTTGTAGGTTTGTCAAAAGCGGCTTTCACTTGCGCTGCCGTCTCTTTCCGGCCCAGGCGGCGGGGGTGAACAGCAGGAGCACCGGGAAGATCTCCAGCCGCCCCAGCAGCATGCACAGGCTCAGAAGCAGCTTGGACCCGCCGCTCCACACGCCGAAGTTGCCCATGGGCCCCACCAGGGACAGGCCGGGGCCGATGTTGGAGAGGCACGCGATGACGCTGGTGACGGTGGTCTCCAGGTCCAGCCCCTCCAGGCTCAGCAGCAGGCTGGCGCCCAGGATGATGAGGGTGTAGAGCAGGTAGAACACCATGGTGTTGCGGATGGTGGCGTCGTCCAGCCGCTCCCCGTCCAGGGACACACGGCTGACGGACCGGGGGAACAGCTGACGGCGCAGCTCGCCCCAGATGGCGCGGAGTATGATAACGAACCGGGAGACCTTGGTGCCGCCGCCGGTGCTGCCGGCGCAGGCGCCCAGGAGCATCAGCAGCACCAGGGTGATCCGGGAGTAGGAGGGCCAGAGGTCGAAATTCGTGGTGCCGAAGCCGGTGGTGGTGATGATGGAGGACACCTGGAAGAAGGACAGGCGCAGCGCGTCCAGGAAGCCCGCGCACATGGGCAGGATATTGAGGCCGATGGTCAGGGTGGCCAGGGCGATGACGGCCAGGTAGCACCACAGCTCCTGGCTCTTGAAGCCCCGGATGGAGCGCTTGAGGATCACCACGTAGTAGAGGTTGAAGTTGATGCCGAACAGCACCATGAACACCGCCGTCACCATCTCCAGGTAGGGGCTGCCGTAGGCGCCGATGCTGGCGTTGCGCACGGCGAAGCCGCCGGTGCCGGCGGTGCCGAAGGCGGTGGTCAGCGCGTCGAAGAGGGGCATCCGGCCCGCCAGCAGGAAGATCACCTGCACCACGGTGAGGACGATATATATATTGTAGAGCACCCGGGCGGTGCTGCGCATCCGGGGCAGCAGCTTGCCCTTCACGGGGCCGGGCACCTCGGCCCGGAGAAGGTGCATGGAGTGCTCGTCGTCCGTGGGCAGCACGGCCATCATGAACACGAGAACGCCCATGCCCCCGATCCAGTGGGACAGGCTCCGCCAGAATAGCACGCCCTTGGGTAGGCTCTCCACCTCCGGCAGGATGGACGCGCCGGTGGTGGTGAAGCCGGATATGATCTCAAAGAGGGCGCTGATGTAGTTGGGGATGGCCCCGGAGAACACGAAGGGCAGCGCGCCAAAGAGGGATATGACGATCCAGCTCAATGCCACGGACACGAAGCCCTCCCGGCGCTGGATGCCGCCGGAGGCCCGCCGGCCGGTGAGCAGCATGAGCCCCCCGGCGGCCAGGGTCAGCAGCACGGTCCAGACGAAGGGCATGGGGCTCTCGCCGTAAATGAGGGCCGTGACCAGAGGGGCCAGCAGCAAAAATGCCTCGATGACCAATATCCGGCCCAGGATACTGGTGATGATCCGGTAATTCACGGCTTACCCTCTCAAAATGTCGTCCAGGCGGGTCATGCCCGGCTTGGTGGTGACGGCCAACACGCTGTCGCCGCCGTGGATGGCGTCGCCGCCGCCGGGGATGAAGCACTTGCCGTCCCGGATGATGGCCGCCAGCAGCACGTCCGGGCGGGTGGCCAGGTCCTTCAGGGGGATGTCCAGGCAGGCGGACCCGGCGCTGGCCCGGAACTCCAGCACCTCCAGCTGGCCGTCCATGATGCGCCGGAGCATCTCTACGCCGGAGCTGTCGCTGGCGTTCTCCATGCTGCGGACGTATTGCAGGACCTGCTGGGCGGTGATGTGCCGGGGCTGTACCGGCTCCTCCAGACCGAAGGACTGGGCCAGGGGGACGAAGTGGGACTCGTTGACCTTGCAGACCACCTTGTCCACCCCGGCGTTTTTGGCGTAGGCGGAGATGATGATGTTGATCTCGTCGGAGCCAGTGACGGCCACGAAGGCGTCCATGGCGTCCAGGCCCTCCTCCTCCAGAAGCTCGGGGCGAGAGCCGTCGCAGCAGACCACCTCGGCCTTGGGCAGCAGGTCCTTGGCCCGCTCGCTCCGCTCCCGGTCGGACTCCACGATCTTCACCCGGATGCCCATGCCCAGAAGCTGGCGGGCCAGGTAAAGGCCGATGTGGCCGCCGCCCACCACCATCACATATTTGGCGCCCCGCTTGAAGATGGCCATGTCCTTGAAAAAGGCGTGGATGTGCCGGGGTGCGCCCACCACGCTCACGTCGTCCCCCGCCCGGAGGACGAAGCTGCCGCCGGGGATGTGGACCTGGCCGCCCCGGCGCACGGCGCACACCAGGGTGCCGCGGCCGAACCGGTTATGGAAGCCCTTCAGCTCCATGCCGCACAGGGGGTTTTCCGGCGTGAGCTTGAACTCCACCAGCTCCGCCTGGCCCTTGGCAAAGGGCTCCACCTTGGCGGCGGATGGGAAGCGCAGCACCCGGCTCACCTCCCCGGCGGCGGTGTGCTCCGGGTTGATGGTCATCGAGAGGCCCAGCTCCTCCCGCAGGAGGATGACCTCGTCATAGTGGGCCTGCTGCCGGACACGGGCGATGGTGTGCTTGGTGCCCAGCTTCCGGGCCACCATGCAGCAGAGGATGTTGGTCTCGTCCGAGTTGGTGACGGCGATGAGAAGGTCCGCCTCCCCGGCCCCGGCCAGCTTCAGAAGATCGATGTCCGCCGCGCCGCAGATGGATATGGCGTCCAGGGTGGAGTTCACAAGGCCGATGCGCTCCTCGTCCTGGTCGATGACGGTCACGTCATGGCCCTCGTGGGTCAGGTGCTGGGCTACGGTAAAGCCGACCTTTCCGGCTCCCGCGACGATGATGTTCATAGCGCCTCCTAAAAATGGGCATACGAAGTCATTATTTCATATCGTATTATCTTAACACCGCCGGGGGGCTCCCGTCAAGGGCAGGGGGCGGCCGCCGGAAATGGTGATTTACAAACCGGGCCGGGGACGTTATAATATAAAGTTGTAAATGAACGCGGCCGGACCGGTCCGCGGGAGCTATCGCAAAGGAGAACACATATGAGAAAGATCATCGCGCTGCTGCTGTGCCTGAGCATGCTGGCGGCCCTGGACGGCTGCGGCGGCAGCAAGATCGGCCAGTACGAAGAGCCGGAGGAGACAGAGGCCCCCGCAGAGGAGGCAGAGGAGCCGGAGGAGACCGAAGCCCCCGCCGGGGAAGCCGAAGAGCCGGAGGAGACCGAAGCCCCCGCAGAGGAAGCCGAAGAGCCGGAGGAGACCGAAGCCCCCGCAGAGGAAGCCGAAGAGCCGGAGGAGACCGAAGTCCCCGTGGAGGAAGCCGAGGAGCCGGAGGAGGCTACCGATGATGCCGCCGGGGCGTCGGCCGAGGCGTCGGATGAGCCGTCGGATGAGCCGCCGGCCGAGTCCACGCCTACCCCCAGGCCCCTGGTGGGCGACCCCGACGTCATATACGCCAAATATGACCCCGACACGGTGGTGGCCACCGTGAACGGCGAGGACGTGACCTGGCAGGAGTACCACTATTATCTGAACTACTTCGTCCAGTACGCCCAATATGTGGCTCTGTCCAACGGTTTCCCCATATCCGATTGGGACGCCAATGATTTCTCCAGCACCAGCACCAACGGGCAGCTGGTCCTCATGAACGCCGAGGACATGCTCCGCCAGTACCACGCCGTGGGCGCCATGGCCAAGGAGCGGGGCATAGAGCTGACAGAGGACGACAAGGCCCAGGTCCTGTCCATCTTCGAGGAGAACGCCGACAGCACCTCCGGCGACGGGGACGGCACCTGCACCGAGGAGGAGGCCGCGGCCTTTGAGGAGCACCTGGCCGATCAGTTCCTCAGCCGGGACCTGTTCGACTTCCTGAACGAGGCGGTCTGCCTGAATGAGGATATGTTCATAGAGGAGTACGGGGAAAACGGCGAGAAGTATCCCGACACGGACGCGCTGGCCTATGGCGACAAAACGGGCGTCCGGGCCGCCAAGCACATCCTGTTCATGACGGTGGACCAGACCACCGGCCAGGCCCTGGAACAGGCCGAGATCGACGAGAAGAAGGCCAAGGCCGAGGAGGTCCAGTCCCAGCTGGCGGCGGTGGCGGACGACCCCGACGCGCTGAACGAGCTCTTTGACGAGCTGGCGGAGGAATACAACGAGGACACCGGCGCCGCCGCCTATCCCGGCGGGTACACCTACGCCCCCGGCGTGATGGTCAGCGAGTTCGAGGGTGCCGTGTCCGCCCTGCCTGTCGGCGGGCTCAGCCAGGTGGTGGAGACCAGCTACGGCTACCACGTGATCATGCGGGTGGCCGTGGACCCGGACGCCCAGGTCATGAGCACCAACGGCCAGGCAGTGAGCCTGCGGACCGCCGCGGCCAACGATGCGTTCTACAACGAGATGCTGGACGCCATGGACGAGCTGGACCTGCAGTGGACCGAGGACTTCGAGAGCATCGACATCGGCGAGCTGTTCGGGCCGGAGGATTAAGAAAGCATAGGAAAAGGGCCTGCCGCGGCTGCGGCAGGTCCTTCAGGCTGTCAAAGAAGACTCTTTGACAGCCTGAGAAGCCGAGTATTTCCTGCCGTCAAAGCCGTCATGAAATACTGCCGCTGCGCGGCGCAAATATACGAGTATTTGCCGGCTTTTGATCCCATTTGAGGCGGGGCTCCGCCCCCCCTCAAGCTCCCCCTGCATCATCCAAACATATGCGTGTTTTCTGACAAGATCGAAAGGGCCTGCCGCGCTGCGGCAGGCCCTTGCTCGTTTCCCCTATTTGCAGTATTTGTCCATCCAGGCCAGGATCTCCTCCATGCGGGAGATGCGGTTTTTGGGCTTGCCGGACCGGCTCAGCTCGTGGTTCTCCCCCCGGAACAGGCACAGCTTCGTCTCCGCCCCCGCTTTTTTCAGCGCCGTGAACATGGCCAGGCCCTCGCTCATCCAGCAGCGGAAGTCGTTGTCCGAGTGGATGAAAAGGGTAGGGGTGGTGCAGTTTTTGGCGTACTTCAGCGGGGAGTGGGACCACATCTTCTCCACGTCCGTGTCGGTGGTGGCCCGCATCTGGGTGGCGGCAAAGTGCAGGCCGATGTCCGTGGTGTACTCGAAGGTGGTCCAGTTGGCGATGGACCGCTGGGAGGCCGCCGCGGCGAACCGGTCCGTGTGGCCGATGATCCAGTTGGTCATGAAGCCGCCGTAGCTGCCGCCGGTGACGCCCACCCGGGCCGGGTCGATGTCCGGGTATTTCGCCAGCATCTCGTCTGTGAAGGCCATGACGTCCTCGTAGTCGATGGTGCCGTACTTGCCGGAGATGAAGCCGAAGTCGTTGCCCCGGCCGTCGGACCCCCGGGGGTTGCAGTACAGCACGAAATACCCGGCGCCCGCCCACACCTGCATCTCGTGGTGGAACACGTCCCCGAACACGGTCCGGGGCCCGCCGTGGATGTTCAGGATGGCGGGGTACTTTTTCCCGGGCTGGTACCCGGCGGGCATTAGGGCCCAGCCGTGGATATCATAGCCGTCTCTGTTGGTGAACACGTGCATCTCCGGGGCGGAGTAATCGTATTCCTCCGTGCGGGAGAAATGGGTCAGGCGGTTTCCGGCCCCGTCGTAGAGCTCGCAGAGGTCCGGGCCGTAGAGCCCGCAGTAGACGACCTTCCCATCCTGCACGTCAAAGCTGTCGCAGCTGCCGCCGGGGGTCAGGTCCCCGGAGATGTGCCCCGCCCTATCCACGGTGCGCAGATAGGTGCTGTCGCCCACGGTGGTGAGGAAGTAGAACAGGTCCCCGTCCGCCTTGGCGCCCCGGCCGCCCCCCAGCCGGGCGTCGGAGCCCACGGAGCCGTGGCCCAGGGAGGCCTCGTACGCCGCCAGCTTCTCCAGCGCGCCGGAGGCGATATCGATGGTGTAAAGGTCGCAGTACTGGTCGTCGCCGTAGGTCATGCCGCTGCCGTCCGCCACAGGCAGGGCCCCGTCTGTCAGGGCCATCAGGAGCTTATCCCCCCAGATGCCCAGCAGGTCCCCCCGCATGGTGTCCGGCGCCAGCAGGCACCGGGTCTGGCCCGTGGCCAGGTCGTACACGTACACGCCGGAGGGCTTGTTGTTCACATTGGCGTCCGGGCTGCCGGTGTAGGCCACGAGGCCGCCGGACACGTCGAACCCGTGGCAATAGAAGTCCGTCCCGGTGATGGGCTCGATGGTCCCCGCCGCCGGGTCCAGGATGGCCAGCCGGTCCCGCTTGCCGCTGGTGATGTGCATGCCGTTGAACCAGAAGGGGCAGTCCTCCAGCACGTAATATGCCGGGTCGGCGATGTCCTTCAGGGCCCTGTCCCTGTCCGGGCCCGTGAGGCCCTCCAGGGCGTCATAGCGCTTGTCGTGGGAGTACAGGCATATGTACCGGCCGTCCTCCAGCCGCTGGATGGCGGTGACCCGGGCCGGGACCTGGAAGGCCGGGGCGGCCTCGCCTCCCTTGGGGTCCAGCTCATACCATACCGTGACGGGCTCCCCGGCATCGGCCCGTTTTTTGGCCTCCGGGTCCCGCTGGCAGGGGAACAGGATGGTGCCCTCCGCCGTCCAGATGAAGCTCCGGCCGTCGCCGCCCTGGGTGGCCTGGCGCACCGCCCCGGAGGCGTTGTCCAGCAGCCAGATGTCGCCCTTGTAGCCGTTGGTCTCCCCGTCGGCCCGGGAGACCACGAAGGCGGTCATGGTCCCGTCCGGGGAGATGGACGGGGCGCTGACGAAGCGGAAGTCGTACAGGGTCTGGGGTGTGATCTTTTTCATATCTTATCTCCTTGCGGTTTTATTCGCTCATCAAAAGCTCCGCCGCGGCCCGGGCGTTGACCTTCTCCCGCTCCCGGAGGGTCCGGGCGGCGGCGGACATGGCCTCGCCGTCCATGTGGGCGGCCCGGTCCACCAGATCGCACAGCCGGTCCGCCGTCACGTCCTCCATCTCCGTGAAGGGCAGGCCCGCCTCCCGGCAGAAGGCGGACACCTTGGGGTCGTAGCTCACCCCGGCGGCGGGGGTCCCGGCGTTCAGGGCAAAGACGAGCCCGTGCAGCCGCATGGACAGCACCGCCGTCATGCGCCCGGTGCGGCGGCTGTCCACCGTGACCGCGGCGGGCACGTCCCGCAGCTCGCCGCAGACGGCCGCCGCCGCCTCCCGGTCGCCCTTGCCCAGGCAGATGAACACCGGCGCCAGGTGGTACCGCTCCCAGGCGTACCGGGCGGCCCCGGCGAAGTCGAGCACATGCTCCCCGAAGCCGGGCCAGGACCGGAGCACCACCCCCAGGGCGTGCTCCCGCTCCCCGGCGGGGGCGGGCAGGCTCAGGGCCGGGTCCGCGGAGAGCAGCAGCCGGGGCTCCGTCACCCCTAGCTCCTCCAAAAGGGCCAAGCTGTCCCTGTCCCGCAGGCAGACGACGTCTGCGTACTGGTTCAGATAAGCCGTTACCGCCTGCCGGGCCTTCTCGCCGGTGAGGGGCCCCACGCCGCAGCCGTACAGCTCCACGGCGCAGCCCATGGCCTTGGCGGCCCGGATGGTCCAAAGGTAGAACCACAAACTCCGGCGGCTGGTGACGTTCTGCAGAAGGCTGCCGCCGCCGCTGATGAACAGCTTCCCATGGCCCATGGCCCGCAGCCAGCCCAGCACATCGAGCCGCCCCACGGCGGCGATCTGGAACCGCCGGGCGGTCTTTTTCCGCTGGCGGGCGATGACCGTGACCGGCATGCCGCTGTCCAGCCGCCGCAGGGCGGCGGCGATGGCCGTCAGGACCGCGTCGTCTCCGGCGTTGTCCATGCCGTAGGCGCCGGATATGACCACGCCCCGCCGGGCGTCCGGGCTGGCTTTGAGCAGGCTTTTCATAGGTCGGTCCTCTTGTGCTGGCAGCAAATTTGATGTAAAATGAAAACAGAAGGTATAGTCAGAAATATATTATACACGCATTTGGAGAAAGGGACAAGAATGACGGACATTTATCTCATCCGGCACGCCGAGGCGGACGGGAACCTGTACCGCCGCGCTCAGGGTCAGTTCGACGCCAACGTGACCCCCCTCGGACGGCAGCAGATCGCCGCCCTGGCAGAGCGTTTCAGGAGCATCCCCATCGACGGGCTCTGGTCCAGCGACCTGACCCGCACGGTGTCCACGGCGTCTGCGATCGTGAAATATCACACGGAGCTCACCCTCCACACGGACCCGGCCCTGCGGGAGGTGTGCATGGGCGTGTGGGAGGACCGGCCCTGGGGCGAGCTGAAGCGGGACTGGTCCCGGCAGATGGACTGGTTCAACCAGGCCCCGGAGAAGTGGAGCGTGCCCGGCTGCGAGGACTACGCCGCCGTGCCCCGGCGCGTGGAGAAGGTCCTGCTGGACCTGGCGGCTGCCCACCCCGGCCAGACCCTGGCGGTGGTGAGCCACGGCTTTGCCATCCGCTCCTTGCTGTGTGAGCTGCTGGACAAGCACTTCTCCGACCTGCCCTATGGGGACAACACCGCCGTGTCCCTGCTGACGGCGGAGGACGGGCGCCTCTCGGTGCGGTGGTACAACGACGCCTCCCACCTGACGCCGGAGCTGAGCACCTTCGCCCGCCAGCGGTACGGCGCCGCCGTGAAGAACATGAAGGAGGACGGGTGGTTCACGCCTCTGGACCTGAAAAAGGAGAGCTCCCTCTACACCCACTGCTACAGCGAGACATGGCGGGCCAGCCACGGCGGCGTGGCGGGCTTCACCCCGTCGGTATACGTCCAGGCCGCCCGGCACCACGCCCGGAACGACCCCCAGACACTGGTGAAGCTGTACTATGAGGACGGCTTTGCCGGCGTCATCGAGCTGGACCCGGAGCGCAGCGCCGAGGACGGGGCCGGCTGGATCAGCCTGCTCTACGTGGAGCCGGAATTCCGCCACCGCCGTTTCGGCGGACAGCTGCTGGGCCACGCGGTGTCCTACTTCCGGCACAAGGGCCGGCAGGTCATCCGGCTGCACGTGTCCCAGACCAACGCCGCCGCCGTGGGCTTTTACGAGCACATGGGCTTCCGGCGCACCGGGGAGGCCTCCGGCGTGGGCGGGCCCCTCTATGAGATGGAGCTGGACATCGTCCAGCGGCCGTGGATGCTGCCATGAGCCCATACCGCTCCTGGCTCACCGCCCCGCCGGTGGTGGAGCGGCTGCACGTGGAGCCGGGCCGCCGGATCATCGCGGTGTCGGACGTCCACGGGAACCTGCCGTACCTCCAGGGCGTGCTGAAAAAGGCCGCCCTGACGGAGCGGGACGTGCTCATCGTCGTGGGGGACCTGCTGGAGAAGGGCCCGGACCCCCTGGGCACCCTCCGGTGGGTGATGGACCTGGCCAAGCGGTACGAGGTCCACACGGTCTGCGGCAACTGCGACTTCTGGCAGGAGTTCTGCGACAGGCCAACGGACCCGGAGATGGACGCATTCTACATCCGCTACCTGGTGGGCCGAAACAAGGGCTGGGGCGACGGCATCATCGCCCAGATGCTCCACGCGCTGGCCATCCCCATCGGGCCGGACATGGACCTGGGGGCCGCCAAGGCCGCCGTGCGGGAGAGCTTCAAACCGGAGCTGGACTTCCTTCGGGCACTGCCACACATCATCGAGACGGAGGATTATGTGTTCGTCCACGGGGGCTACGTGCCGGAGCAGGGCGCCTTCGCCTGCATGAAGCTGGATAGGTACCGGGACACGGCCAAGCCCCATAAAAAATGGACTGTAGTGGGCCACTGGCCCCTGGTGCTGTACCACGAGGACATCACCGACGCCCGGCCCATCATCGACGAGGACCTGAAGCTGGTCAGCATCGACGGCGGGTGCGTCCTGAAGGACGACGGGCAATTGAACGCCTTCATCCTGCCGGACATGACCTGGGTCAGCTACGACCGCTTCCCCACCGCCCGGGCAAAGACCGCCCAGGCCGCCGGGGAGCGGCATTACTACATCCGCCACGGGGACAACGAGGTAGAGGTCCTCACCGAGGGCGGGGAGTTCTGCCGGGTGCGCCACGTCCGCACGGGGTACGAGATGGACATCCTCTCCGATAACATCCTCCGCCGGGAGGGGACCCATGCCTGGGTCAACGACGTGACAGACTACCGGCTGCCCCTGGCCGCCGGGGACGAGATATCCCTGGTGCGAAAGACCAGCCGGGGCTGGCAGTGCAAAAAAGACGGCATCTCCGGCTGGTATTTCGGGGAAATAGAGGAACAAAAGGAACAAAGCTGACGTCATAGGAGATAAAAAGGACCTGCCCCCTTCAGTCTGCGCCTACGGCACAGCCAGCTCCCCTCGTCGGAGCAACGTCCGCTATGCTCCGCTGCCGCAAGCGGCAGCATCCGCCCGCTCCCGTGCTCCTCCTCTCCCCACGCGGCTCCCGCCGCGCGGGGGCCCCATAGGGAGCCGAGGGGGTGGGAGGTAGCTTGAAGTCACTGCCAGCCCTCTCGCCTCCCCTTGGGGGTGCGGCAATCGTCCCGGTCTCTGCCAGGCCCCTTGCCTCCCCTTGGGGGGAGGTGCCGAGCGAAGCGAGGCGGTAGGGGGAAAGGCAAAAGTAACGCCAGCGCCGGTTTTTCCCCCCCCTTCAGTCTCGTCGCCCTGCGGGCTCCTCGCCAGCTCCCCCGAGGGGGAGCCGAGGGGGTGCGGCGGAGGCTTGGGGTGGGCAGTCATCCTGGGGTCCCCACGCGGCACGCCTGCCGCGTGGGGAAAGGAGAAGCCGCGGAATATTCAGGCCTTGGCGCTCGCGGCAAGGCCTGACCTATGGAGCGTGCTTCGACGTCGGGGCCCCCAAAGGGCACGCTTGCCCTTTGGGGAGAGGAGGATCCGCGTTGTATTCGAGCTTTGGGGCTTGCCCCGAAGCGAGACCTACAACGCGCGATCCGACGACAAAACCGCCGGAGCTTGCGCTCCGGCGGCACCCGCCCTGCCGTGGGGACCCGATATGCAACCTGCACAGCTCGGCAGGTGGGTCACCTCGTGGCTGTTTCCGTGCTTCCAACTTCCAGAGCCGGTCTGTGCCGGTCCGGGAGGCCTGCGCTCCGCAGCCATATACGGCATCCCTTATAATAGATGTGGGTCCAACCGGGCCCTTTGCACCACGAACAGGGCAGGAAAAAAGTCCCGTCAGTCCTCCGGCGGCTCCTCGCCGTCCTCCGCGAAGACCTGCTCCATATAGTAGTCGTAGATCCGCTGCAGCAGATCGTCGTCGTCCACCGAGGCGAACTGCTCCTCGCCGTCGACCTCCTCCACCCGCAGGATGATGAAGCCGTAGTCCGGGTCGTCCTCAGACATGTCCGCCGGCAGGAAGACCATGTACTCCTCGCCCTCGAATTCCAGCGTGCTCAGATGCTCCAGCTCGAACTCGTTGCCCTCGTCATCCTCGATGGTGATGTAGCTGGCGCCGAAATCGTCGTCCATAGAGATCGTTCCCTTCTGTGATCTTGCCCCTATTTTACCGCCTATCCCTGCGGATTGCAAGAGGAAAAACGCCGCATTCACGGCCAGGCGCTCTCCGCGGTATACGCCGGCCGCTCTCCGTCCGGCAAAGCGCCGATGTCCGCCAGCACCGCCGTGAGGCTGGCCGCAGCGAACACCGCCAGCAGCACGCACAGCCCGATCTTCACCCAGGTCCTCACGCGCATCCCTCCCATGCCAGTATGCCCGGCCGGAACGGCTTTATTTGCAAATTAGATATACATTCTTGAAAATCCGTGCTATAATGCCTTTAATTGGGCTATTATAGTCATTATGGCTTTCCATATACCCCCACGTCATACAAAGGAGCTTGCCTGCCTTGCGAAAGTTCATTGAAACACTAAAGCGCTTCCGCGCCTGGCTGAAGAGCCGCCGGGTCCGGCGCGCCAAGCGCACCGTCAGTGCGATGACGGACACCGCCGCCGCCGGTGTGGGCTTCACCCTGCGCCTGAGCATGAAGATCGTGATGACGGTGCTTCTGGTGTTCGTCACCACAGGGCTCATCCTGGCCTGCATCTTCTCCTTCTACGTAAAGACCACCATGACCAGCGAGCGGCTGCAGCTGACCATGGAGGAGATGAGCACGGCCCTCTCCAGCCACGTGTACGCCGAGACATACGCCGGCAGCAACGACTGGCGGGAGATCGCCACCCTGTACGCCACCGAGAACCGCGTCTGGAAGGACTCCGACGAGATCGCCCAGTACGTGAAGGACGCCGCCGTGGCCATCGAGGACCAGCGGTTCTATAAGCACAAGGGCGTGGACTGGAGCCGTACAGTGGGCGCGTTCGTGAACATGTTCGTGGGCATGCGCAACACCTTCGGCGGGTCCACGCTGACACAGCAGCTCATCAAGAACCTGACGGGCAAGGACGACGTCACCGTCCAGCGAAAGTTGCTGGAGATATTCCAGGCGCTGGAGTTTGAAAAGCAATACACAAAAGACGAGATACTGACCATGTATCTCAACGTCATATACCTGGGCGAGGGCTGCTACGGCGTGGGCTCCGCCTCCCGGGAGTACTTCGACAAGGAAGTGAGCCAGCTTTCCCTGGCGGAGGCCGCCACCCTCATCGGCATCACCAACAACCCCTCCATGTACGACCCCTATATCAGCGACTGGACCTACAATAACTGCGTGGAGCGGCGGAACGTGACCCTGTTCCAGATGTACGACCAGGGCTATATCACCAAAGAGCAGTACGACTCCGCGAAAAGCGAGAACCTCCGCTCCCACCTGAAGCGGGCCGAGGGCGAGGTCCGGGAGATCCCCATCAACTCCTACTACGTGGACTCCCTGATCTGGGACATCATCGACGATCTGGCCGAGGCGCGCAACATCACCACCCGGCAGGCCACGAACCTGCTCTACAACGGCGGCTACCGCATCTACACCTGCCAGGACATGAGCATCCAGCGGATCGTGGATGACGTATACCAGAACACCAGCGGTCTGCCCCAGCCCTACTCCTACGGCAGCCAGAGCCTGAACTCCGGCATCGTGGTGCTGGACGCCCGGACCGGCGCCTGCGTGGCCCTGTGCGGCGGCACCGGCACCAAGACCCAGTCCCTGGTGGGCAACTACGCCACCGAGTGGGTCCGTCCCCCCGGGTCCTCCTTCAAGCCCGTGGCCGTGTACGGCCCGGCCATCGACCTGGGCATCGTGGGCCCCAACACCACCGTCAACGACTCCCCGGGCCTGCGCCTGAAGGGCACCACCTGGTACCCCAAGAACGACAGCATGGCCTACAGCGGCGTCACCAGCCTGCGCAACGCCATCGCCTGGTCCCGGAATACCATCGCCGCCCAGGTGCTGGACGCCATGGGCCTGCAGTCCTCCTGGGACTACCTGAACAACCACTTCGGCTTCCACTCCCTGGTCCGTGACCACCTGGACGAGATCACCGGCAACACCGTCTCCGACTTCGCCTACGCGGCCCTGGCCCTGGGCCAGCTCAGCTACGGCATCACCTGCGAGGAGATGGCCCAGGCCTACACCGCCTTTGCCAACAACGGCATCATGAGCCGCTCCCGCACCTACTCCCTCATCATGGACGGCGACGGCAATGTGGTCCTGGAGAACCCCGCGGATCAGGTGGTGGCCCTCAAGCCCAACACCGCCTGGGAGATGGACAGCATCCTCAACAGCGCCATCTCCTGGGGCACCGGCACGGCCGCCTACTTCAGCGGCCAGGCCCTGGCGGGCAAGACCGGCACCACCTCCGACAACAAGGACCGTTACTTCACCGGCTTCAGCCGCTACTACGTGGCCGCCTGCTGGACGGGCTATGACCAGCCGGAGAAGATGTACTTCTACTCCAACCCCGCCTGCCAGATCTGGAAGATGGTCATGGAGCCCATCCACGCCGGAAAGCCCTATTGGGACTTTGAGGTCCCCACCATCACCGGCCCGGCCCGGCTGGGCACCGTCACCGTCACGCCCGACCCCAACGCCTCGCCCTCGCCTTCGCCTTCGGTGAGCCCCGAGCCCACCGCCGCGCCGGAGACCCCGCCGCCGCCGGAGACCCCGCCGGTGGTGACCGCGCCGCCTATCGAGACCCCGCCCGTGGAGACCGTACCTCCTATCGTGACGGCACCTCCTATCGTGACCGCGCCGCCCATCGAGACCCCGCCCGTTGTGACCGAACCGCCCGTTGTGACCGCGCCGCCCGAGATCACCCCCGAGCCGCAGCAGCCGCCCGTGGAAGTCACGCCGGAGCAGCCGCCTGTGGTGACGCCGGAGCCGGAACAGCCGCCTGTGGTGACCCCGGAGCCGGAGCAGCCGCCCGTGGTGACGGCGCCCCCGCCGGAACAGCCGCCGGTGGAGCAGCCGCCGGTGGAGAACAACACGCTGCCGGAGGGCAACACCGAAGGCGCTTCCATCCGGCCCGTATGGCACTGGCGGTAAGTTACAAATAAAACAACGCGGAAATATCCGCTTTTTCCCCGATTTTCTTAGAAATGACAGGGAAAAGCGGATATTTTTATGCAAAAATGCCCATATTTTATGTTGACATGTTGGAAACGATGTGTTACAATTCGGTTACAAAACCATTGGAGGCATCGCCATGGCAGATCAGAAAACAGCGACATTGCAATACAAGGGGCACCCCCTGCGCCGGAAGGACAACCTGATCTATTTCGGCAGCATGGCGGACAAGTACATCATCATGCTCCA
>CANQIH010000003.1 GCA_947624035.1 uncultured Oscillospiraceae bacterium
CCGTAGCTGGTGCGGTATTTCTGCCGGCCCAGGAGCTTTATCAGCTCCGGGTGCAGGCCGTGCACGCCGGTCTCGAACACGGCGCGCTCGCCCTCGGCCTTGATGGTGGCGTTGACCTCCTTCTGGGCCTTGGCGATCATCTCCTCGATGCGGGCGGGGTGGATGCGGCCGTCGGCGATGAGCTTTTCCAATGCCAGACGGGCCACCTCCCGGCGCACCGGGTCGAAGCAGGAGACCGTGATGGCCTCCGGGGTGTCGTCGATGATGAGATCCACGCCCGTCAGGGTCTCGATGGACCGGATGTTCCGCCCCTCGCGACCGATGATGCGTCCCTTCATCTCGTCGTTGGGCAGATTCACCACGGACACGGTGACCTCGCTGGCGTGATCGGCGGCGCAGCGCTGGATGGCCAGGGCGATGACCTCCCGGGCCCGCTCCTCGGCCTCCTCCTTGAACTGGGCCTCGATCTCACGGACCTTCACGGCCTGCTCGTGGGTGACCTCGCTGGCCAGCGAGTCGATGAGCAGGGCCTTGGCCTCCTCGACGGTATATCCCGATATGCGCTCCAGCTCCGCGAGCTGGGCCTGTTTGAGCTTTTCCGCCTCCTCCTGCTGGGCCTCGACCTCGGAGATCTTCTTGGTGAGAAGCTCGTTTTTCCGGTCGATGGCGTCGGTCTTTTTGTCCAGGTGTTCTTCCTTCTGCTGCAGGCGGTGCTCCTGCTTGGACAGCTCCGCCCGTCTCTCCTTGACCTCACGCTCGTATTCCGAGCGGTTTTTGTGTATCTCTTCTTTTGCCTCCAAAAGCGCTTCGCGCTTCTTGCTCTCCGCGGATCTGATCGCTTCGTTCAATATCCGTTTCGCCTCTTCCTCGGCCGAGCCGATCTCCCGCTCGCCTACCCGCTTGCGGTAGCTCATACCGGCTATGAAGGACGCGGCTGCTGCCACGACCACGCACACGACCGCCAGAAGAATGATCGACCATGTTGGCATTGTAAGTATACACACCTCCTGTTCCTGTAGATTTTGAGTCACGGCGGGCATCAAGCGCCCAGTCCGATAAATCAAGGACGCAACAGCATGGATACACTTCTCCACACTGCAACTAATACATTTTAATTCCAAACACTTTTTATGTCAAGCAAAACTGTTCACCGGTGGAGAACATTTTTGCGCAGAATGAAAACCGGCGTCGTATGACGCCGGTTTTGTACCGTGATGCGGTATCTCATTCGTAGTTGCACAGCAGGAACATGGGCTTGACGGTGACCACCTCGTCGTACTCCTCCTGCTCCACCTGGACGGAGGAGTTGAGGGCTTTCAGGTCCTTTTTCATGACCTCGAAGGCCTGGTCCACGGTCTGGGCCCGGCCCTCCCGGAGCACCCGGATCATCCGCTGGAGGACGATGGGGTGGGCGTACTGGCTGGGCACCGGGAAGTCGGGTCCGATGTACTTGGCCATGGCTGCCTTGGCGTCCTCCCAGGCCTGGTCGATGGCCTTTTTGTTGTTCTTGGCCGTGGGCAGCACCCGGGAGCCGGCGAAAAAGAACACGGCGGCCAGACCCAGCAGGGTGAAGTAGATGCCGGTGCGGTCGTGGGTCAGCAGGGCGTAGACGCCGTAGGCCGCGGCCAGGGCGCCGGCGATGACGATGGCCAGGGCCACCCACTTGTAGGCGGGGTTGGCCTGGTCGTTGCGGCGCTTCTCCTTGGCGGCCCGGGCCAGGCGGGTGGACCGGCCGGGGTCGTTCTCCAGCTGCTTTTTGGCCCGCTCCAGCTCGTCCCAGGCGGCCTGGGCCTGGGGGGTGAGCTCCTTCAGGTACCGGGCGGCCTCCCGGGCGGCCTTCTCCCGCAGGCGCCGCTCGGCCTCCACGCTGTGCAGGGGGATGCTGGGCCACTGCTTGCCGATGTAGGCCAGCATGTCGTCCACGTCCTCCTCCCGCTTGAAGTTGCACTGCTTGACCTGGTTTTTATCGTACTCCACCACCAGGTAGGGGACCGAGGCGAACACGCCCCGGCGGGTGAAGCCGCCGCGGCTCATGGCCACCCGCTTGAACACCCGCTTCACGGACTGGATGGGCACGTAATACCGCCGGTCAAAGTAGAAGCTGTTGAGGTACAGCGCCAGCTTTCCCACGCCGCAGGGGCCGTAGCGGAAGCAGGCCTTCTTGTCGGCCACCATATCGTCCTGGGGCAGGCTCACCTTGCCAAGCTGCTTGGGTTTGAAGATCATGGAAATTCCCTCCCATATGGGAACGGCGGAGGGGCGATGCCCCTCCGCCGTGAGGTATGCTGCGTTTTACTTCGCCACAGCGGCGTTCTTGGCCTTGTTGGCGGAGAACATGAAGATGCCGAAGAACACGATGGCGGCCACGATGCCCACGGGGTAGGCGATCTTGGTGCTCAGGTTCAGGCACTCCTTGCCGGCGCAGAAGTAGGTGATGGACACCGCGCTCATGAAGGTGGCGGGGATGGCGGTGATCCAGTAGTTTTTCTTCTCCTTCACCAGGAACATGGACGCGGCCCACAGCACGATCATGGCCAGGGTCTGGTTGGTCCAGGAGAAGTAACGCCAGATGACCTGATAGCTGAACCAGCCAAGGCTGTTGCCGATGCCCAGGAAAGCGCCCACGCCCAGCACGGGGATGCAGAGGTACAGGCGGTTGAGCATCTTGCCCTGGTCGATGTGGAACCAGTCGGCCAGCACCAGACGGGCGGAGCGGAAGGCCGTATCGCCGGAGGTGATGGGGCAGGCCACGACGCCCAGCATCGCCAGGACGATGCCGATGCCGCCCAGGGTCTTGGAGCAGACGTCGTACACAGCGGCGGGCTGGCCGGCGGCGATGATCTCGTTCAGGCCGGTGGACAGGCCGTCGGTGAGCTCATACAGGGAGCAGCCGGCAGCGGCCCACACCAGGGCGATGACGCCCTCGGCCACCATGGCGCCGTAGAACACGAAGTGGCCCTGATGCTCGTTTTTCATGCAGCGGGCCATCAGAGGGCTCTGGGTGGAGTGGAAGCCGGAAATGGCGCCGCAGGCCACGGTGATGAACATGAAGGACCACACCGGGGTGCCGGCGGGATGATGGTTATAGAAGTTGGACCAGATCTCGGGGATGGTGAATTCCGAATGAGTAAAAATGCCGATGGCCACGCCGAAGGCCATGACGATGAGGCAGATGCCGAACAGGGGATAGATCTTGCCGATGATCTTGTCGATGGAGATGAAGGTGGCGATGAAGTAGTAGACCAGGATGAGGATCAGCCAGAACATGGTGTTGGCAAAGAGGCCGCTGCCGCCGCTCTCGGTGATGAGCTTCACCAGGATGCCGGCGGGGCCCACGGCGAACACGGTGCCGACCATGATGAGCAGGACCACGTTGAACACGCGCATGACGTTCTTCATGAAGCCGCCCAGATAGATGCCGGTGACCTCGGAGATGGAGGCGCCGCCGTTGCGCTCGCTCATCATGCCGGAGAAGTAGTCATGCACAGCGCCGGCGAAGATGGTGCCGAAGGTGATCCACAGGAACACGATAGGTCCCCAGAGAGCGCCCTGGAGCGCACCGAAGATGGGGCCCAGACCGGCGATGTTCAGCAGCTGGATCATAAACAGCCGCCACTGCGGCAGGACAACGTAGTCAACGCCGTCGTTGATCTTGACAGCCGGGGTCTCCCGGTCGTCAGGCGCGAAGGTGTTCTCCACGACCTTGCCGTAGGTGAAATAACCGCCAATCAGGAGCGCGAGACATAGAAAGAAACTGATCATTTGGGTATTCCTCCCTCACAAAAGTTGTCTCGGACAGCCGTCGCCGAAAAGCGGCCATCTTTGATTCGGCCATATTCTACCACCGGCAAATCACGATGTAAAGCGTTTTCGTCAATTTTTTTAAGTACATTTTTGGCCCGTTCAAGGGGGTATTTATCGGCCCTGACAATAGACGAAAATGGGCCCGGGAAAGGGGGGGGCGGGGGAGGCTTGAAGTCACCACCGGCCTCCTTGCCTCCCCTGTGTAAGGGGAGGGGGACCGCGCTTGCGCAGTGGAAGGGTTGTTACCAGTCTTGGATATTTACCCAGCTTGGTAACAATCCCCCCTGGCCGTCCTTTGGGCGGCCTTCCCCCCTTTGCACAAGGGGGGCTTTATTTAGCCTGGCAGTCAACCAAAATAAAGCGCCGCGCCGGGGACCGGCGCGGCACATTTTGTTCACAGCTCGATATTTGAGAAGAAATAGGGCAGCTGCTTGCGCCACCAGGGCCAGTCGTGGTTCACGTCCGGGCCCCACTGGTCCACCCAGGCGGGGACGTTCTTGTCCAGCAATATCCGGTCCATCCGCCGGGCCTGGTCCAGCATGTAGTCGTCCCAGGCGCCCTGACCGGCGCAGATGACGATCTGGCTATGGCGGTACAGGTCCAGCCAGGGGTGGTCCGCCGGCATGTTGGGCAGGAAGTCCAGGGGGGAGTTGGCGTAGGTCAGGTCGTCGTGGTAGTCCCCGAAGAAGTAGCGGGTGTCGAAGAGGCCGCTGAGGGAGATCATGGTGTCGAACAGGTCCGGCCGCCGGAAGAAGAAGTTGCCCGCGTGGAGGCCGCCCATGCTGCAGCCGGTGGTCATGGCCTTCTTGTTCCTATCCCCGCCCAGCTCGTACACCCGGGGCAGCAGCTCGTCGGTGACGTAGGCGAACCAGCGCTCCTGGAGCTCCAGCCGCTGCCGGGGGTCGCCGTGGCTGGACCAGGTCTCGCCGTCGATGGCGTCCACGCCCACCACCATGACCTGGCCGTTTTCCACCCAGCGGGCGATGGTGTCCACCATGCCGTAGTTCTCAAAGTCGAAGAACCGTCCGTCCTGGGGCGGGAAGGCCAGGCAGGGCTTTCCGCCGTCGCCGTAGAGCTTGAACTCCATGTCCCGGCCCAGGATGTGGCTGTATTCCTTGAAATAGCGTGTGTTCATATGTCCTCCTTATGCCCGCTCCAGCACGAAGCGGATGAAGTCCTTGGCCTCCTGCTCCGTACCGGCGTGGACGGTGTACATCTGGTTGCCCATGGCGTCGGCCAGGGCGTCCGGCATCCGCTCGCACATGGCCATCTGGCCGCCGTAGCGCGCCAGCACCTCCTCGTGGCTGTGGACGTAGGCCTTGCCGTCCCGGCGGCTGGCGTAGGCGCAGAAGTGGTCGCCGCCGTTCGCCGGCAGGCGGCGCTCATCGAAGGCAACCATGTCCGCCCAGATCTGGTAGATGTCCGTGCTGTGGGCGAAGTTTATCATGTCCGGGGTGTAGCCGCCGGCGGGGCGCATGTTGACCTCCAGGCCCACGAAGTCACCCACGCCGCCCAGGCCGGGCTTGGCCTTGGTGAGCTGGAAGAACTCCAGGTGGATGAACCGGCGCTGGGCGCCGAAGGCCTTGGCGGTGCGCCGGCCCATGTCCGCCAGGGCGGGGGGCACCGTGTCGCCCACGTAGTAGGCCAGGTCCCCCTCCTCGTTCACGATGTCCGCGATGGAGGGCGGGAAGATGGCCGAGGACTCGATGAGGGGCTCACACCGGGAGTCCATCACCGCGTCGTAGGAGCGGATGTCGCCGAAGATGAACTCCTCCATGACGTAGGGCTCCGACGGCTTGTCCGCGAAGAAGGCGGCCAGGTCCGCGTCGTTTTCCAGCTTCCAGGTGTGGGACGCGCCCACGCCCACGTCGGGCTTCACGATGACGGGATAGCCCACCTCACCGATGAACGCCTGGGCGGCGGCCAGGTCCGTGACCTTGTGGCACCGGGCGGTGGGGACCCCGGCCTGGGCGTAGTAGGCCTTCATGCCGGACTTGCTCTTGAAGGCGGCCACGGCCTGGGTGTCCACGCCGGTGGTGATGTGGAAATCCGTGCGCAGCCGGGCGTCCTGCTCCAGCCAGTACTCGTTGTTGGACTCCAGCCAGTCGATCTTGCCGTACTTGAAGGAGAAGAAGGCCACCGCCCGGAACACCTGGTCGTAGTCCTCCAGGGTGTCCACCTTATAATACTCGGTGAGGGCGCCCTTCACGCAGTCCTCCAGGCCGTCGTAGGGGCAGTCGCCCACCCCCAGCACGTTCACGCCGTTGCGGCGCAGCCTATCGCAGAAGTTCCAGTATGTACGGGGGAAATGGGGAGAGATGAACACAAAATTCATGATCGCATCTTCTTTCCGTGTGATGTAGGGCCATAACGGCCCTATTATAGTCAGTTCTCTTTCGATTTACAAGGGCAAAAACCGGGCCCGGGGCGCTGGCCCCGGGCGGGTATAGGTCTCAAATGCTGCGCAGGGCGTCCACCAGGGCGGTCTTGGCGTCGGTCTTATCGTCCCGGTACTTCACGATGCGGGCGGGGTTGCCCGCCACAACGGCGTTCTCCGGCACGTCCTCCAGCACCACGGCCCCGGCGGCCACCACGGCGTTGCGGCCGATGTGTACCCCCTCGATGACCACGGCGTTGGCGCCCACCAGCACCCCGTCCTCCACGATGACGGGCGTGGCGGAGGGGGGCTCGATGACCCCGGCCAGCACGGCCCCGGCCCCGATGTGGCAGTGGGCGCCCACGGTGGCCCGGCCGCCCAGCACGGCGCCCATGTCGATCATGGTGCCCTCGCCCACCACGGCGCCGATGTTCACCACGGCGCCCATCATGACGATGGCGCCGGGACCGATATCCACCTTCTCCCGGATGACGGCGCCGGGCTCGATGCGGGCGGGGACGGCCCTCATGTCCAGCAGGGGCACGCCGGAGTTGCGCCGGTCGTTCTCCACAACGAGGTCCGTGATGCGCCCGGCGTTGGCCTCCAGGATGGGGCCCAGCTGAGCCCAGTCCCCGAAGACGGTGAAGCTGCCGCCGCCGTTTTCGTCCCGGCTGCCGAATACCTTGGCGGCGCCGAAGTCCACGGGGCCGGCGGTGTTCACGTATACCTTCACCGGCGTCTTTTTCTCAGAACCGGCGATATAGTCGATGATCTCCTGGGCGTTCATAGTGTCCTCCTCACTCTCCGAACAGCAGCGTCTGCATGTCGTAATAGCCCTTGGGCATGGCCGCCAGCCGGTGGACCATGTTCAGAGCGCCGTTCACGAATATCTGGCGGCTGGCCGCCCGGTGGGTGAACTCCAGCTCCTCGTCCGGACCCAGGAAGTAGACCGTGTGGGTCCCGGCCACGGTGCCGCCCCGGAGGGCGTGGACGCCCACCTCGTGCTTCGTGCGCTCACCGGTACGGCCCTCCCGGCCGTACACAGGCGTCAGGGCGTGGTCCGGGTCCACGGCCACCAGCAGGAGCTTGGCGGTGCCGCTGGGGGCGTCGGCCTTGCGGCCGTGGTGGGCCTCGGTGATCTCGATGTCGAAGTCCTCGCCCAATGCCCCAGCGGCGGTCCGCAGAGCGCGGTACAGCACCGCCACACCCAGGGAGAAGTTGGCGGACCACATCACAGGCGCGGCCTCGCCCAAAGAGCGGATCTGCTCCAGCTGCTCCGGGCTGTAGCCCGTGACGCCGGAGAGAAGGGGCGTGCCGGTGCGGCGCACGTAGGCCGCCACGGTGTCCAGGGCCCCGGGCTGGGAGAAGTCGATCACGGCGTCCGCGGCGGACGCGTCCAGCCGGTCCAGGCCCTCCAGGTCCTCCCGGCCGAAAGCGGCCGCGATGCTGTCGCCATTGGCCTCGGCGGTCTGGCGGATGAGGCTGCCCATGCGGCCCCGGCCGATCAGGATGAATCTCACAGCAGTCCCGCCTCCTCCAGGGTGGCCCGCAGCTTCTCCTCGTTGGCGGGGGCCATGTCGCACAGGGGCAGGCGCATGGGGCCCACGTCCAGGCCCATCATGTTCATGGCCGCCTTCACGGGGATGGGGTTGACCTCGATGAACAGGTCGTTCATGAGCTGCAGGTACTTCAGGTGGTTGGCCAGTGCCTCCGCGCGGCGGCCCTGGGCGTAGTCGGTGACGATCTGGTGGCACATGGCGGGCATCACGTTCGCGAACACGGAGATGACGCCGCTGCCGCCCACGGACATGATGGGCAGGGTGATGTCGTCGTTGCCGGAGTACATGGCGAAGTCCGGCCCCAGGAACCGGGCGACCTTCATGGCGTAGCTCATGTCGCCGCTGGCCTCCTTGATGCCGCAGATGTGCTCATGGCGGCTGAGCTTCTCCACCACGGACACGGGGATGGAGCAGCCGGTGCGGCCCGGGACGTTGTAGAGAAGGCAGGGGATGTTCACCTTGTCCGCCGTCTCGGCGAAGTGGCGGTACATGCCCTCGGGGTTGGCCTTGTTGTAGTAGGGGGCGATGAGCAGCAGCGCGTCCGCGCCCATGCTCTCGTAGAGCAGGCTCATCTTCTGCTGGGTGGCGGTGCAGTTGGAGCCGCTGCCCACGATGACCGGCACCCGGCCGTCCACCACACGGATGGTGTGCTCCACCACGGTGGTGTCCTCCTCGTGGCTCATGGTGGGGTACTCGCCGGTGGTGCCCAGGGTCAGGATGGCGTCGGTGCCCTCCCGGATCTGGCGCTCGATGAGCTCCGTCAGCACCGCGAAGTTGACGCTGCCGTCCTCATGGAAGGGGGTGATCATGGCCACGATGGACCCGACCTGATTTTGGAACTTCATGTTGTGTTTCCTCCAAATCGTTTTTTGTGCATAGACGCGAAAAAACGGCAGAGGAGCACGTCTCTGCCGCAGGACCGCCGCGTTTATGCGGAGGTATATCGTTCTGCAAGCGGATAGCGCTCCCGCAGCGGTTTGCCGCGGACAGTCCCGCGCGTATTCCACGCGGGCCCACCCCTCCGCCATACCTGGCGGAGAAGTTCGGCGGAATTGCTTCCTCCCCCGATCACGGCCTGTCAGCTCCCGGAGGGTTCGTCGCATCCGCGCCTCTATCACGGGGCCATTATAGCACCAAGTTCCCAGGGACACAAGGGGCGCAGGCAGATTTCATCATTTAAATCAGATTTTGCCCCCGCCGGGGCCTGTTTTTATAGATAATAGCCAGCGATTGTGATATGATGATGAAAATGCGCGCAAAAGGAGCTGATGGCATGACCGAGCCTGTGGTGGCCCACCGCCGGGCCCTGCACCGTATCCCGGAGCTGGATGACCGCCTGCCGGAGACCGCGGCCTACGTGACGGCGGAGCTGCAAAAGCTGGGGTGCGCGGTGTTCTCGCCCACCGAGGGCAGTGTCTGCGCCTTTCTGGACGGCGGCCGGCCCGGGACCGTGGCGGTCCGGGCGGACATGGACGCCCTGCCGGTGGAGGAGGCCACGGGGCTGACCTACGCCTCCACCCACCCGGGGATGATGCACGCCTGCGGCCACGACGGCCACACGGCCATGGCCCTGTCCCTGGCGTCGTACGCCGCGGCCCATATCCGGGAGCTTCCGCGAAACGTGCTGTTTCTCTTCCAGCCCGCCGAGGAGACCACCGGCGGGGCAAAGGCCCTGTGCGAGAGCGGGATACTGGAGGCCTACAGCGCGGAGCGAGTGTTCGGGATGCACCTGTGGCCGGAGCTGCCCGCGGGGACGGCCTTCTGCCGCCCGGGGCCCATGATGGCCCGGTCCAGCGAGGTCACCGTCACGGTGACGGGCCGGAGCGTACACATATCCAAATACAAGGAAGGCCTGGACGCCCTGGCCGCCGGGGCGGAGTTTTTGCGCCGGGCCTATGACATGGCGGCGGAAAAGGTGCCCGGGAGCCTTTTGCGGTTCGGAAAGATGACCTCCGGCACGGTGCGAAACGCCCTCAGCGGCGCCACGGTGCTGGAGGGCACCTTCCGCACCTACTCGGAGGGCGACTTCGCCGTCTGCAAGGGGGCCCTGGCGGACATAGCCCGGGCCGTAGGGGCGGAGACCGGCTGCGCCGTGGACGTCCATTGCAGCGAGGGGTATCCGCCGGTGCTCAACGACCCGGCGCTGTATGAGACGGTCCGGGCGGCCCTGGGGGAGGATGTGCGGGAGCTGGCGGAGCCCGTGCTGGGGGCGGATGACTTCTCCTTCTACCAGCGGCGTGTGCCGGGGCTCTATTTCTTCCTGGGCGTCGGGCACACCCCGCCGCTCCACGCCCCGGACTTCGCCTTCGACGACGAGGTGGTGCTGCCCCGGGGCCTGGCCCTGTGGGAAAAGCTCATCGCGCTGGAATGACAGAATAAGGACCGGCACGCCGCTCTTCGGTGTGCCGGTTCGCTTTGTGGGCCTGGCGGAGACTTTAAGCTTTTTCCAGGCCAGCAGCCCCCTCTGACGAGGGGGCTGTCAGCGAAGCTGACTGAGGGAGAGAAAAATGTAGTTTGAATATCTCTCCCTCCGTCTTGGCCTGACGGCCAAGCCACCTCCCTCGTCAGAGGGAGGCTTGGGGGCGGAGATCGTTCAAGTCACTTCCTTGGCACCCTCCTGTGCAGCGCCAGGCCAAGGGCGGCCAGGGCCAGGGTCATGACCAGCCACAGCAGCGGCGCGGCCTGGTAGTTGGTGAGATACCCGCCGATATGCACCAGCCGTAGGTCGTAGACGACCCCGTTGCTGCCGAACACGGCGGGCAGCAGGCTCCAGACGTGGCTCAGGCGCGGGTGGGACATGGGCAGGGCGGGGAGCATGATGAACAGCATCATCGCCCCGAAGCACACCGCCATGGCGGAGGTGCCGCCCTTCGTGCAGAGGCCCGCCGCCATCACAAAGGCGGCGTGGACGAGGCTGGCTGCGAGATACACGGCGCAGACGGTGAGGGCCAGCCGCCGCACGGTCATGGGCGCGCCGTAGGTGGGGTTCATCAGCTGCTGCACGGCGGTGGCGGCGTCCTCCGGCCCCAGCAGGAGCAGGCACGCCGCGGCCATGGAAACCGTTATCACCAGGGCCCCGGCGAAGCTCACCGTGAGCCCGGCCAGGAACTTCGCGGCGTACAGGGGCGTCCCGCCGTTCCGGGCGCATTGGACAAGGGCGTCCGTGCGTCGCTGGCGCTCCATGGGGAACAGCCCGGCCAGGGCGATGATGGCGAACAGGAAGATGAAAATGTTCCCCACATAGGCCGTCTCAGCGAGGTTGCACCAGCCCCCGTCGGGGTAGCCGGTGAGGGTCAGGGGCGTCTCCAGCTCTGCCGCCTGGGCGTCCCACCAGGCCCGTTCTTCCTCCGTCAGGCCCCAGGCCTGATAGACCCTGTCCCGCTCGGCGTCCACCGCGGCGTAGTAATCCTCACCGGTCAGGTCCTCTGTCATGTTCTCCTGCGTGACCATGGATTCCAGCGTGTCCCAGATGTTCCCGTACTGCCCCTGGATGATATAGCCGTCCAATGTCCAGCCCGTCTCGTCCGGGTCCGCCTGCCGGACGGTGACGGAGGTCTCGGCGTTTTCATTACCGATGACCGTCGTGGTGGTCCGGCTTATGATGCCCGCCTTTTCGATGGTCTCCCGGATGAGGTCCGTGTCCAGCTTCCGCCCATCCAGCCCCGCCGGGTCCTGGCGCTGGCGCTGGACGATCTCATAGTGGCTGTATACCTGGTCCTCCGTGCCGGTGGCGTCCCGGGAGATATACATCTTCCCCATGACCTGAACGGCGGGCAGCGAGAACGCCGCCGCCGTCAGGACGGCCAGGGCGATCCAGACCATCTTTTTCTGCAAGAGCTTTTTCAGCTCGAAGCGGTAAAGCCTTCCGAAGTTATTCATGCTCCGCCTCCTCCCCGTACTGCTTGAGATAAAAGGCCTCCAGGTCCTCATGGGCGTCCCAGGGGCCGTCGAACACGATCTGCCCGGCCTTCATCATGAGCACCCGGTCGGCCACGTGCTCCACGTCGGAGACGATGTGGGTGCTCAGAAGCACCACGCTGTCCTTTCCCAGGGAACCGATGAGCTTCCGAAAGCGGACCCGCTCCTTGGGGTCCAGCCCGGCGGTGGGCTCGTCCAGGACCAGCAGCTTGGGGTCATTCAAAAGGGCCTGGGCGATGCCCAGGCGCTGGCGCATGCCGCCGGAGTAGGTCTTGACCTTCTTTTTGTACACGTCCGCGAGGCCCACCGTGTCCAGCAGCTCCAGGCTCCTGCGCCTGGCCTGGCTCTTGGAGAGCCCCTTCAGGGCCGCCATGTACAGCAGAAAGTCCAGGGCGGTGAAGTCCGGGTAGTAGCCGAAGTCCTGGGGCAGGTAGCCCAGCACGGCCCGGTAGTCCTCGCTGCCCACGTCCGCGCCGTCGAAGGTGACGGACCCGGCGGTGGGCTTCAATATGCCGCACACCAGGCGCATGAGGGTGGTCTTGCCCGCCCCGTTGGGACCCAGAAGGCTCGTGACGCCGGGGCCCAGGGTGAGGCTCACCCGGTCCACGGCGATCTTTGCGCCAAATTGCTTGGACAGCCTGTCGATCAAAAGTTCCACGATAGTTCCTCCGATTTTTGGATGGTGGTGTGATACTCCGCCGCCGCCAGTGCCATGGCGAGGACCATGGCCAGCAGCCACCAGCGGAAGTTGGCCGCCGCGTAGGCCTCCATGGCGTTGGCCGCCACGCCCAGCCCCGCCACCAGCACCGCCGCGCCGCCGCAGACGTAGACAGCCTCCCGCCCCCGGACATGCCGCGCGGCCCAGAGGCCCAGGCCGTCGGTGAGAAGGTAGGGGGTGAGAAGGTATACCCCCGCCCGGGCCGTCTCCGGCAGGGCAGCCGCCAGGATGACGAGCAGCGCCAGGTGCACCAGGCCAATAAGGCCCATCCGGGCCAGCGCCACGGCCCGGAGCCCCAGCCGGGTGGAGAGCTCCAGTTCTTCCATGCCATGCAGCCGGGAGCGGCTCAGCTCCGTCACCGCCAGCAGCGCCGCGAAGGGCGTCAGCGCCGAGGCCGCCCAGAGCCCGTCCGCCGGGAGGGTCAGCGCCGCGGCCAGCGCCAGGGCGAACAGGGCCCCGGACAGGACCCAGGTGGTCTTTCGGATATACCCCGCCTGGGAGAGGATCACGGATATGAGGCTTGGCCGGGGGGCGGGCAGGCCGCGGAGAAAGGCCCGCTTTTTCAGAGGCGGCGGGGCCTCCATGGCCCGGCACAGGGCCGAGCGTTCAGACTTTTTCATGGCTCGTCCTCCTTCATATAGGCGCGCAGCTTGTGAAGCGCCGCCTGGGTGCGCCGGTAGACCGTGAAGCGGGACTGGCCCAGCAGCGCGGCCATGAGGGATACCGGCTCTTGGTTGACATAACGCATCAGCAGTAGCTCCCGCTCGTCCGGGTCCAGCTTCGCCAGGGCGTCCCGGAGAGCCATGTCCTCCAGCCGGGCGTCCTCGTCAGCGGGGGCGGGCAGGTCCTCCGGCAGGGGGTCCGGCTTCCGGCGGCGGTACTCGTCCGTGCACAGGTTCCGGGCCACGGTGTAGAGGTACCGCATGGCGGCGCTGCCGCCCAGGGGCCGTCCGCTGGCCAGGTACCGGGTGAAGGCCTCCTGTACGGCGTCCTCCGCCGCCTCCCGGCTGCCTAGCCGGTGATAGCAGTAGCGGTATAGCTTGTCGTATGCGTCTTCCAGGTCCATGGACATGAGGGGAATGACCTCCCTTCATCTTGTATAACGGATACACCGGACAAATGTGCGGGGGCGGGGGAAAAGACTATTGCCAGGCCCCCTACCGTCCGCCGCCTTTGGCGGCGGCCACCTCCCCCGAGGGGGAGGCAAGGGGCTTGGTGGAGACTTCGATCTATTGCCATGCCCCTCGCCTCCCCTTGAGGGGAGGTGCCGAGCGAAGCGAGGCGGAAGGGTGAAAGATCAGTCCTTCTCCCGTTCCCCCCTTCAGACGCGTCGGCACACGCGTTGTAGGTCTCCCCTCGCCGCAAGCGGCAAGGCTCGAATACAACGCGGCGCCTCCTTCTCCCCATGCGGCAAGCGTGCCGCGCGGGGGCCCCAGAAAGCGCGGCGGCCAGCTCCCCCGAGGGGGAGGCAAGGGGCTTGGTGGAGAACCAACCTTGTCCCCCTATAATAGTAGCATAATCTGCCAAAACGTGGTACAATCTGGGGGTACGGAGGTGCGTGCTATGGGATTCTTATACGCGCTGGAGGGGATCAGGACCCCTGTTCTGGATAAGCTCTTCTCCGCCCTGACGTTCCTGGGGGGCGAGGGGGTGTTCATCGCGCTTGCGGTGATCGTGTTCTGGTGCTGGGACAAGCGCCGGGGCTACTACCTCATCGCCGCCGGCGTGGGCGGCACGGTGGTGAACCAGTTTTTGAAGATCGTCTGCCAGGTGCCCCGGCCCTGGGTCCGGGACCCGGATTTCACCATCGTGGAGAGCGCCCGGGAGGGAGCGGGGGGCTACTCCTTCCCCAGCGGCCACAGCCAGAACGTGGCGGTGGCCTTCGGCGGCCTGGGCCGGGTCATCAGAGGATGGGTCCGCTGGCTCTGCGCCGGGGTGGTGGTGCTCGTCTGCTTTTCCCGGATGTACCTGGGGGTCCACACCCCGGCGGACGTGGGCGTGGGCCTTGTGTGCGGTCTCGCGCTGGTGTTCGGCCTCTGGCCCCTCTTTGAGAAGAGCGAGGAAAAGCCCTGGCTCGTGACGGCGGTGTACGCTGTCATCGCGGCGGTGGCCCTGTTCGCGGCGCTGTACGTTGAATTCCATGCCTGGCCCACGGATATCGACGCCGAAAACCTCTACGAGGCCCGGAAAAACAGCTACACCATGCTGGGCATCGCCCTGGCGGTGCTTGTGGCCTATCCCCTGGAACGGAAGTACATCCGCTTTGAGACGAAGGCCTCCTTCTGGGCTCAGGTGCTGAAATGCTCCCTGGGGCTCTTGGTGGTCATGGGCGTGCGCGTGGGGCTCAAGGCACCCCTGAACGCCCTGTTCGGCGGGCACGTGTCCTCCAACGCCCTGCGGTATTTCATCATGGTGCTGTTCGCCATCATCGTCTGGCCGGCCACCTTCGGGTGGTTCGCCAAGGACTGCCCTGTGAGCAAAAAAGGAAAGAAGGCGCTGAAAGTGGCGGTCATCGTTTTGCTGGTGCTGGCGCTGCTGGCCGGTATCTTCTGCTGGGTGGTGACGAAGGACTCCACCATGCCGCCCCGGGACTTCCCGGAGGCCGCCAATCCCCTCATCACGCCCCTGGGCGTCACCATGCTGTCCGGCCACCGGGCGGGCGGCGGCGTGGCCCCGGAGAACACCATGATGGCGTTGGAGAACTGCGTCACGAGCACGGACTACAAGCTGGACGTGTTCGAGTTCGACCTGCACCTCACCGCCGACGGGGCGCTGGTGCTGCTCCACGACGGCACCCTGGACCGGACCAGCGACGCCGCGGAGGTCTTCGGCGAGACCGATGTGGACGTGGGCAGCAAGACGTTGGCGGAGCTTCGGCGGCTCAACATGGGCGCCAAATTCACCGCCGAGGACGGCTCCATGCCATACGCCGGCCTCCACGGGGACGACGTGCCGGAGGACCTGCGCATCGTCACCATCGACGAGACCCTGGACTATCTGGAGTCCGCGGGGGAGTACCGGTACATCATCGAGATCAAAAACGGCGGGGACCTGGGCCGCCAGGCCGCTGACGGGCTGTACGCCTCCCTGAGCGAGCACGGCTGCCTGGACCGGGCCGTGGTGGGCACCTTCCACAACGAGGTCACCGCCTACATGGAAAAGGAGCACCCGGACATGCTCCGCAGCGCCGGCGTCATGGAGGTGGTGAAGTTCTACTTCTGCTCCCTGCTGAACATCAACGTGAAGCCGGGCACCTTCGCCTTTGAGGCATTGCAGATACCCACCACGGACTACTTCTTCAACCTGGGCACCAGCCGTCTCGTGAACTACGCCCACAGCCACGACATCGCGGTGCAGTATTGGACCATCAACGACCCGGATGAGATGGCCCGGCTCCAGTCCATCGGCGCGGACGCCGTCATGACGGACCTGCCGGACCTGGGCGCGAAGGTGCTCAAGCAGCCGAGGTGAGATAAGGACAGTTGGGAGGGGAGACGTTGGTCTGGTTCACTGCCAGCCCGAAGCCTCCCCTGTGCAAGGGGAGGTGGGCGCCGCTTGCGGCGCTCGGAGGGGTTGTTACCAGTTTGTGGTGTTCACCTAGCTTGGCAACGATCCCCCAGGCTCCGGCTGCCGCCGGAGCCAGCCCCCTTGTGCAAAGGGGCCTTTTGAGCGGTGCGCCTATGGCGCGGCAGATCCCGATCTGTCATCCTTTTTCTCGGTCATAGCATATGCCCCCAGGGCACGCCTGTCGCGTGCGCCGGGGCGGAACTTGCATCTGTTTCTGATGTGTGGTATTATGTAAATTAATAGTTCACTGTGAACGGTGGTGGAGAGCTATGGAGCTGCATACCAGAACGGCGGCTGTGGTCCGGCTGGACCGGCTGGCCGCCAATATCGCAAAGACGAAGGCCCTGCTGCGGCCCGGCGTGGAGCTCATCGCCGTGGTGAAGGCGGACGCCTACGGCCTGGGGGCCGCGGGGGTCTATGAGACCATGCGGAAAAGCGGCGTGAGCCGCTATGCCACCGCCTATTGGGAGGAGGGCGCCGCCCTCCGGGCCGCCGGGGCCGCAGAGCCCATTTTGCTGCTGGCGGACACCTGCGACAGCGACCTTGCCAAGGTGGTGGAGCACCGGCTCACCCCGGCCATATACACCGTGGACGCCGCCCGGAAGCTGGACGCGCTGGCTGCCGCCGCCGGGGTCGTGCAGCCCGTGCAGATCAAGATCGACACGGGCATGAACCGCATCGGCCTGCATTGGGGCGAGCCCGCCGTGGGACCGGCGAAGGCCATCGCGGCCATGGAGCATTTGAAGATCGAGGGGGCCTTCACCCACTTTTTCAAGGCCGACGAGCCGGACGACCCTGCCACGGAGATACAGGCGGAGCGGTTTGCCGGCACCGTGGCCCGCATCCGGGCCGCGGGGGTTTTCATCCCCATGGTCCACGCCTCCAACTCCTCCGGTCTCATATTGCGGCCCCAGCACCAGCTGGACGCCGTGCGGGTGGGGGACATCCTCTACGGCCTCATCACTGTGGACGACGGGCCCTGGGACGCGCTGGGCATGGAGGAGGTGCTGACCTGGGTCAGCGCCGTGGCCTACGTGAAGACCGTGCCCGCCGGGGAGACCATCGGCTACGGCGGGACCTATACCACCGTCCGGGACACGGTGGTGGCCACCATCCCCGTGGGCTACGCCGACGGGTACAGCCGCCGCCTGTCCAACTGCGGGGTGGTGCGCATCCACGGCCAGGACGCCCCCATCGTGGGCCGGGTGTGCATGGACCAGTTCATGGTGGACGTGACGGACATCCCCGGGGTGATCCGGGGGGATAGGGTAGACCTGCTGGGGGACGGCGTGTCCATCCGGCGCATGAGCGCGCTGTCCGGCGTCAGCGTGGACGAGCTGGCCTGCGGCATCTCCAAGCGGGTGCCCCGGGTGTACGTGGACGAGGATATCCAGTGACAGGAGAGATGATATGAGCGAACGCGGCAAGGACAGGACCCCCCGAATGCCCAAGGTCTGGGAGGCCCTTATCACACTGGCCTTCCTGGTGGCCATGCTGGCCATCGGCATCATGGTCTACGGCGTGGACCCCCACGTGCCCATGTTCATGGGCGTCATCGGCGCGGCCCTCATGGCCATGCGCCTGGGCTATAAGTGGAGCGAGATCGAAAAGTCCATGATGGGCGGCATCTACAAGGCGCTGCAGTCCATCATCATCCTGGCCATCATCGGCATCCTCATCGGCGTGTGGCTGGACGCCGGGACCGTCCCGGCCATGATCTACTACGGGCTGAAGATACTGAAGCCCTCCATCTTCTTCATAGCGACGCTGCTCATCTGCTCCATCACCAGCCTCGCCACCGGCACCAGCTGGGGCACCATCGGCACCATGGGCGTGGCCCTCATGGGCATCGGCTACGGCCTGGACATGAGCCCGGCCATGACCGCCGGGGCCATCCTGTCCGGGGCCTACTTCGGCGACAAGATGTCGCCGCTGTCGGACACCACCAACCTGGCCCCCGCCATGGCCGGTACGGACGTGATGACCCACGTGAAGTTCATGCTGCTGCCCACCGGCATCGTGTATATCATATGTATCGTCTTTTTCGGCGTCCTGGGCGTCATGCAGTACCGGGGCGGCGCGGCGGACATGAGTAAGGTCACGGAGCTGGAGACCGCCCTGAGCGGCATGTTCAACATAAATCCCCTGCTGCTCCTGCCGCCGGTGGTGGTCATCGTGGCGGTGGCCTGCAAGGTGCCGGCCATCCCGGGCATCACATTGGGCATCGTCACCGGCGCCGTGGTGGGGCTCATCTTCCAGCCAGACTGTAACCTGGGCACCCTCTTCTCCTGCGGCATGAACGGCTTTGTATGCGAGACCGGCATCTATGAGATCGACGAGCTATTGAACAGCGGCGGGCTCATGAACATGATGTTCTCCATCTCCATGACCATCATCGCCATGATGTTCGGCGGTATCATGGAGGACACCCACCAGCTGGAGGTCATCGTGGACAAGCTGAAGGTCCTGGCCAAGACCCCCGCCACATTGGTGGCCCTCACCGAGGCCACCTGCGTGGCCTCCAACGCCCTCATGCCGGAGCAGTACATCTCCATCGTGGTCCCCGGCCGGATGTACGCCGAGGAGTATAAAAAGCGGGGCCTGGCGCCCCAGTGCCTCTCCAACGCGTTGGAGAGCGCCGGTACGGTCAGCTCCTGCCTCATCCCCTGGAACACCTGCGGCGTGTTCATCCTGGGCACCCTGGGCCTGGGGGTGGCGGACTACGCGCCCTACGCCATGTTCAACTGGCTCATGCCCATCGCCGGCATCGTCATGGCCTTCCTGGGCATCACCGTGGCGGACGCCGACGGCGTGCGCATGATCCGCCGCAGCAAGCAGAACCTCCGCCCCGAGGGCGGGGACACCGGCGCCTGACGTCGCGAAGCGCCGCACAAAGGCTGTCCAAACGGACAGCCTTTACAGTTCGTTAATAAAACCCCGGACCATATATGGTATGCTTATTAGATAGAGATAAGGAGGGCGGACCATGACAAAGCGGATGATATCCCTTCTTCTGCTGGCGGTGCTGGCGGCGTCGTGTCTCTGTGTGCCGGCCATGGCGTCGTCCGGGCCCATGGATGAGGCCCGGTCCGCCGAGGTGAAAAACGGCCTGGTGACCGGGGATGACGGCCGGGTCTACTGCTACGCGGACGGCCGGATGCTCACCGGCATACAGACCGTGGGCGGCAAGACCTATTATTTCTCCGCTAAGGACGGCCACCGGATGGCGGGCGGCTTCGTGACGGACGGAAAGCAGAGATACTACGCCTCCGCCAAGGACGGCCACCTGATGAAAAACGGCTTCGTCACCGTGAAGGGCGAGCGGTACTACCTGGCCCCGGACGGCCACGTCATGAAGGGCGGCTTCATCTCCGACGGCGGCCAGCGGTATTACCTGGACAAGGCCGACGGCCATGTGCACAGCGGCGAGTTCGTGACGGTGGGGAGCCGCCGGTACTTCCTCAGCCCCGAGGACGGGCACTGCCTCACCGGCTGCGTCATGGAGGACCGGGGCCAGCTCTATTACCTGGCCGCCTCCGACGGCCACGTGATGTGCGGCGGCTGGATCAGCGCCGCCTCGGGCCGGTACTACGCCGGAGCGGACGGTGCGCTGTACACCGGCGTCCGGGACGTGGGCGGCCAGACCTACTACTTCGACCCGGACGCCGCCTGGCTGCGCCGGGGCGTGGTGCTGTCCTTCGGGGGCAAGCTACACTATTTTGACGAGACCGACGGACACATGGTCAGGGGCAGCTGGGTCCAGGATAAGGCCGGCCGGCGCTACTACGCCGGAGCGGACGGGGCCTTGGTGACGGGCCGGGCGTCCGTGGACGGCGCCACGTACATCTTTGACGAGCGGGACGGCCACCTCATCGAGGGGCCCATCGAACGGCTGCCCCTGGAGAACCAGGACCTGGTCCACCGGCTCAGCCAGGAGAGCCGGGGCAGCTGCCTTGCCACCAGCTTTTCCATGGCGGCCAACCTGATCCTGGGCTGGGACAAGTACGGCGCCTTCGACTGGTGCGCCCCCGGCAGCGACGCGGCGAACGTCAGCCAGTACAACACCTTTGAGGGCACGGACGGCTGCATCTACAGGCCGTCCATCGGGGGCTACAGCTACGACGCCCTGGTGAAGGGCATCGAGGAGGCCATAAACGGCGGCTGGCCCATCGTGGTGTCCGTCCGGGGCACCTCCACCGCCAGCACCCACTATGTGCTGCTGGTGGGCTGGACCGACGCGAGCCACACCGATTACCTCATCGTGGACCCGGCGGGGGGCGGGACCGCCACTATCGCCGAGAGCGCCGTGGCCATGCGGGGCTACCGGCACTATGAGCTGGGCAACCGCAACGGCACGTACATGTACGTCAGCTTCACCCGGTCGAAAAAATGAACCAGATAAGGACCGCCCCGGAAACAGCCGTTTCCGGGGCGGTAATCTTTATTCGTGATGGTCTTCGCCGTGGTGGTCCTCCGCGTGGTGCTCCACCCACTGGGCGCTGTCCAGACGGACGTCGCAGGATTCGACGCGGAGCAGGGTGCCGCAGCCGTCCTCATCGCAATGGTCATAGTCCCGGACCGTGCGCACGTCGATGCTGCCCTCGCCGGCAAAATTGCGGATGACGCCCTGGAAATCCCCGCCGGTGAGGCTCTCGCCGTTGGAGGTCAGTATGTCCGTGAACACCCGGACCGGCTGCCCGTCCAGGTACCACTGGCAGCGGGCCCCGTCCAAGTCGCAGGTGAGGCCATAGGGGGCGTACTCTGCGGCCATGGCCGCCAGCGCCTCGGGGTCGATGTCCCCGCTGGTGACGGCTGTTCCCTCGTAGACATACTCCGTGGCGGGGCTCTCCGCCGCGTCCGGGTCGGAGACGGCGGTCTCCTCCAAAGCAGGGCCGGCGGGCTGCTCCATCACGGCCTCCTCCACAGCAAGGCCGGGCGCCTGCTCCGCAGCGGCCCCACCCACATTTACAGCGCGGTGTGTGCCCGCGGTGCGGCTTATTACCCCGATGAGGACGATGAGGACCGGCAGGACCAGGCAGGCCGCCAGAACCAACCGCCGGTGCTTTTTGGGCGCCTCTGGGACTGGCGCGGGTCCGGTCTCCGGCGCGGGCGCCGCCTGGGGCGGCTCCTCCGGCGGCGGGGGCGGGGGCGCCTCGGTCTGGGCGGGGGCGTCGTCTTTTAATAGGTAGTCCGTGGTGACGGAGAAGAGCTCGCTCATCTTGATGATCTTGTCCAGCTCCGGCACCGCCTGGGCCATCTCCCACTTGCTGACGGACTGGCGGCTCACGTCCAGCCGGTCCGCCAGGTCGATCTGGCTCCAGCCCTGCTTTTTCCGCAGGTCCGTGATCTTATCGGCCAAAGGCATAGCATAAAGCCTCCTTTATATCAGATTTTCGGCAGCGCGACCTTATCCTGATTATACCAGCTGCCGGTCTCTTTGGGAACCAAGCGGACCGGGAAATGTGTCAACCGGCGGTTGCATAGCCCGAAAACAGCCGCTTTTGAGAGTGACAAGGGGAAACAAACGTGCTATAATCCTTCTCGCTGTGGAAAGAGAGGTATCCCCTGTGAAATCCCGTTCGCTGAAAAATCCCGCCCTCCTGCTGCTGACCGCCCTCATCTGGGGCGTGGCCTTTGTGGCCCAGAAGGACGGCATGAACTACATAGAGCCCTTCACCTACAACGGCGTGCGCAGCATCATGGGCGGCCTGGCCCTGCTGGCGGTGCTGCCCCTGCTGGACAGGCTTCGCAGCCGGTCCGGGACCTTTGAGAAGGGCAGCCGCCGGGATATCCTGGTGGGGGGCGCGGCCTGCGGCGTGGTGCTGTTCATCTCGTCCATGCTCCAGCAGTACGGCATCGCCCTCCAGGATCCGGCCACCAACGTGGGCAAGGCGGGGTTCATCACCGCCTGCTACTGCGCCATCGTGCCTGTGATGGGCCTTTTCATCAAGCGCAAATCCCCTCTGCTGGTGTGGCTGGGAGTGGCTGTGGCCGTGGCGGGCTTTTTCTTCCTGTGCCTCATGGACGGCATCGCGGCCGGACAGGGCCTGGACCTGGGCATGAGCGACTTTCTGCTGCTGCTGTGTGCCCTGGGGTTCTCCGTGCACATCCTGGTCATCGACCACTTCTCGCCCCTGGCGGACGGAGTGCGCATCAGCTGTGTGCAGTTTCTGGTGTGCGGCGTGCTGTGCCTGCCCTTCATGTTCATCCTGGAGACGCCCCGGCTGGAGGGCATCCTGGCCGCCTGGCTGCCCCTGACCTACGCGGGGCTCATGAGCTGCGGCGTGGCGTACACATTGCAGGTGGTGGCCCAGAAGGGGGTACACCCGGCGGTGGCGTCCCTGCTTCTCAGCCTGGAGAGCGTGTTCTCTGTGCTGGCGGGGTATGTGCTCATGCCCGGGTCCACTCTGTCCCGGTGGGAGCTCATCGGCTGCGTGCTGGTGTTCGCCGCCGTGGTGATGGTGGAGCTGGCTCCCGCGTCCGGTGAGAGCGACACGCCCCATGCGTGAGCACAGGGCGTGTGAGATAGGTTTTTCCGCGACCCTCCCTCCGGGGAGGGCCGTTTTCATTTGATTGCCTCGGCGTCCGGGTCCCGGCCCCAGACGCGGAGCACCACGAAAAAGGCCGCCACGGACAGGGCGAGGCTTATGAGCGGCGGGCAGCCGAAGCCGGCGGGGAGACACCCCAGCAGCATGCTGACGGCGGCCACGGTGATGGCGTAGGGCAGCTGGGTCCGCACGTGGTCCAGGTTGTCGCAGCCGGAGCCCATGCTGGAGAGGATGGTGGTGTCGGTGACGGGGGAGCAGTGGTCCCCGAAGATGGAGCCCGACAGCACGCAGGCCACGCACAGGCTCACGAACCGGGAGGGGCCGGCGATCTGGCCGGCCTCCACGAACCGGTAGGCCACCGGGACCACCAGGGGCATGACGATGAGCATGGTGCCGTAGGACCCGGCGGCGAAGGAGATGGCGCAGCAGACAGCGAAGATCAGCGCGGGCATCAGCTGGTATGGCACGCCCAGGTCCACGATCTTCACGATGTAGGAGCAGGTGCCCAGCTCATCCACCACGCCGGAGAGGCCCCAGGCCAAAATCAGGATGGCCGCCGTGGGCACCAGCAGCTGTACGCCGTCCAGCCACACGGATACGCTCTCCGTGAAGGTGAAGCGGCCCTTGACCACCCCAATGAGGATGGCCACCAGGCTCGCCACCATGGTGGATACGAACAGGATGAAGGGGGTATCGGTGCTGCCGATAGCGATGCGTATCTTCTCCAGGCCGAAGGGGGCGTCCGCCGCCAGCAGACCATCCGCCACGGCGGTCCGGGAGCCGTCCACGTAAAAGCCGGCGACGGACAGGACGATCAGCACCAGCAGGGGCAGCAGGGCGTCCCAGGCGCTGGCGGCGTGGCGCACGGGCTTGAAGTCCTTCGTGAACAATGTGCCCTCGGGGGGCGCGTCGGTGCCGGAGCGCTTGCTCTCGCCCCGCCGGGCCCGGACCTCGGCCCGGAGCATGGGGCCGAACTCCCGCTTGGACAGGCTGCTCAGCAGGATGAACGCCAGGCACAGGATGTTATAAAAGCAGAAGGGGATGCTCCCCAGAAAGAGGCTGTAGGCGCTGGCCTCCGCCCCGGATTGAGCGAGACCCGAGTCGATGCAGCTCAGCTCCACCGCCACCCAGCTGGAGATCACGGCGATGCCCGCCACGGGCGCGGCCGTGGAGTCCACCAGATAGGCCAGCTTCTCCCGGCTCATGCGCAGCTTGTCGGTGATGGGCTTCATCACCGGGCCGATGATCAGGCTGTTGGCGTAGTCGTCGAAGAAGATGAGCATGCCCAGCAGCTCCCCGATCAGGTTGGCGCTCCGGGGGGAGCGGATGCGGCGGGTGAGCTTTTCCGCCAGGGCGTAGAACCCGCCGGTCTTGTTGATGACGCCCACCAGCCCGCCGATGGCGAGGCACATGAGCAGCGTGGTGGCGTTGCCGCTGTCGGAGAATACGGCCACCACGTCCCGGCAGGCGCCGGAGGCCGTGCGCACCAGGTTCACCGGCAGGGCGGCGAGGCCCGGGTCCGCCGCGGAGGCCAGTAGGAAGGTGCCGCACAGCATCCCCAGCAGCAGGGAGCTGACCACCTCCTGGGTCAGAAAGGCCAGCAATATGGCCGCCAAGGGCGGCACCAGCGTCAGCGGGCCCGCCACGGCGCCGCCGGACTGGAACGTGCCCAATAGCAGGACTAGCGCCAGAAGGGCCGTCACCGCCGCGGTGACGGTGCTCTTCCTTCGGTACCAGGGGGGCTTTTGCCCGGCCTGGAGGGCAGTTTTTTCGTTCACTGTGCGCCTCCTTTATATGACTGCGGCGTCCGCCGCAGCAGGAGAGAAAGGCAAAGGCTCCCGGGAGCCGGGAGCCTTTATTGCGTGTCGTATCAGCCGAAGGTGAAGACCGTGCCGGTCTTGCCCTCCAGCGCGTCGATGGCCTTGTCCAGAGAGGTGATGATGGCCTTTTTGCCGGGGTTGGAGCGCACGAACTTCATGCAGGCCTCCACCTTGGGCAGCATGCTGCCCGGGGCGAACTGGCCCTCCTCCACGTACCGGGCCGCCAGGGCCAGGGACAGGTGGTCCAGGTCCTGCTGGTCGGGCTTGCCCCAGTTGACGGCCACCTTCTCCACCTCGGTGAGGATCATGAGCACGTCGGCGTCCATCTGCTCCGCCAGCAGCTCCGCGGCGAAGTCCTTGTCGATGACCGCCGCCACGCCGGTGAGGGTGCCGTCCAGGTTCTCCACCACGGGGATGCCGCCGCCGCCGCAGGTGACCACGATGGTGTTGTTCCACAGCTGCCGCACGTCCTCGATCTCCACGATCCGGCGGGGCAGGGGGGACGCCACCACCCGGCGCCAGCCGCGGCCGGCGTCCTCCTTCATGATGTAGCCCTTGGTCTCGGCCAGCTTGCCGGCCTCCTCCTTGGTGTAAAACGCGCCGATGGGCTTGGTGGGGTGCTGGAAGGCGGGGTCGTCCTTCTCCACCACCATCTGGGTCACCAGGCTCACCACGGGATAGCTGATGTTCCGGCGGGCCAGGGCATAGCGCAGGGCCTGCTGGATGTGGTATCCGATGTAGCCCTGGCTCATGGCGCCGCACACGTCGAAGGGCATGGGGGGCACCACTTCCTTGGCCGTCTCGCTGGCCAGCAGGATGCGGCCCACCTGGGGGCCGTTGCCGTGGACGATGGCCAGCTCATAGCCGCACTCGCTCAGCTCCGCGATGCGCTCGCAGGTCTGCTTGACGACCTCCAGCTGCGCTTCCGCCGTGGGAGCGCTGTTCTTTGTCTGCAGGGCGTTGCCGCCCAGCGCCACGACGATCTTGGACATATCGCTCCCTCCCATCTCTTACAGCAGGCCGCGCTCGGCCATGAACTTGTCCAGCTGCTCCTTGGCCGCGGCCTTTTGCAGCTCGCTGGCCTCCTGCTCGCGCTGGTACTGTGTGAAGTACACCAGAAGGCCACGCATGGCGGTCAGGCGGTTGCCGGCCTCGTCCCAGCAGATGGAGGACTCGGAGTCGGCCACCTCGTCGGTCACGTCCTCGCCCCGGGTGGCGGGCAGGCAGTGCATGAACTTGCAGCCGATGTTGCCCAGCTGCATGAGCTCGCGGTTGACCTGGTAGTCGTGGAACACGCGCACGCGCTCCTCCTTGGGCATCTCGTTCTCATAGAGGCCGTACCACACGTCGGTGTAGATGAAGTCGGCGCCCTTGACCAGGTCACGGTCGTCGCCCTCGGCGAAGGTGCCGCCGGAGGTCTTGCAATTTTCCTCGATGACGGACATGCAGGCGGCGGAGGGGCTGTCGGGCAGCAGATGGCCCTTGGGGCCGTAGTGGGCGAACTTCATGCCCAGACGGGTGGTGATCATGGCGAGAGAGGCGCAGACCTGGGTGGCGTCGCCCACGAAGACCACCTTGCAGTCCTCCAGCTTTTTGCCCCGGGGCAGGTTCTCCACGATGGTGCACATGTCACCGATCTCCTGGGTGGGGTGGTTGTAGTCGCTCATGCCGTTCAGCACGGGGATGGTGCAGGCGTTGGCCAGGTCCACCACGGTCTTGTGGTCGATGACGCGGGCCATGACGACGTCGATGAGCTGGCTCAGGACCTTGCCGGTGTCGCCGATGGTCTCATGGCCGCCCAGCTGGATCATGCCCGGCCCCAGGTACTGAGCGTGGCCGCCCAGCTGGCTCATGGCCGTCTCGAAGGAGACGCGGGTGCGGGTGGAGCTCTGCTGGAAGATCATGCCCAGGGTCTTGTCCTTCATAAGAGGGGGATAGTAGCCGGCCTTGATGCTCTTCTTGATGGCCAGGGACAGCTCGATGATGTCGAGCAGTTCTTCCTTGGTGAAATCGCTGGTGTCGATGAAATGGCGCAGGGTCTTCATGGTTTTATCCTCCTAAAAAAGTATATGATTCCCCAGACCGGGCCGCCGCGGGCGGCAGCCCGGCCGATTTTGTTGTGTCGTTCGTCAGGAAAGAGCGGGTATCAGGCCTTTTTCACGCTGGGCTGGTGCTGGGTGATGCAGTGGATGTTGCCGCCGCCAAAGGCCACTTCCTCCGTGCGGACGGGCTCGATGGTGTAGCCGGGGAACATGGCCTGGACCTGCTCCACCGCCAGGGCGTCGTTCTCGTCGCCGTACTGAGGCAGGATGATGGCCTTGTTGGTAATGAGGAAGTTCATGTAGGAGGCGATGGAGATCTCGCCCTCCTCCCGGGGGATGGCGCCGGTGGCGGTATCGATGGTGTCGGCGGCTGTGAGGCGGCAGGGCTCTTTGGTCAGGCACAGCTTGTGGACCTTCAGCTTCCGGCCCTTGGCGTCTGTGGCCTCGCACAGGGTCTTGTAGGCGGCCTGAGCCTGCTCATAGAAGGGGTTATCCTTGTCCTCGGTGTAGATGCAGGCCACCTCGCCGGGACGGACGAAGCAGGCCACGTCGTCGATGTGGCCGTTGGTCTCGGCCGGGTCGATGCCGTCCTTGATCCAGATGATCTTCTCAAGGTTCAGATATTCCTTGAGCATGTGCTCGATCTGCTCCTTGTTGAGGGCCGGGAAGTTGCGGCCGGAGTCGGGGTTGAGCAGGCACATCTCTGTGGTGATGAGGGTGCCCTCGCCATCCACATGGATGGAGCCGCCCTCCAGGATGAAGTCCAGGCCGTCGGGATCGCTGTCCGCGTCTGTGCGGTAGGAGTCGATGCCCTGCAGGTCGCAGATCTTCTGCGCCACGGCGTCATCGTTGGCCCAGGGGAAGTACAGGCCGTCCACCAGGCCGCCCCAGGCGTTGAAGATCCAGTCGATGCCGCGGATCTCGCCGGTCTTGTCGTTGATGACGAAGGTGGGGCCGCAGTCACGGACCCAGGCGTCGTCGCTGCTCATCTCTACCACGCGGATGTTCTCCGGCAGGCGGGCCCGGGCGTTGGCGTACTGCGTGTTGTTCACGAGCACGGTGATGGGGGTGTGCTTGGAAATGGCGATGGCCACGTTGGTAAAGGTCTTCTGGGCGGGCTTTGCGCCGAGACGCCAGTTGTCGGTCCGCTCGGGCCAGATCATGAAGACATGGTCCTGGGGCTCGAACTCGCCGGGCATACGAAAGCCGTCCTGCTTAGGGGTGGAACCGTAGATACGCTTTGCCATGATCAATTCCTCCTGAAACTGTATTGAATGAAGTTCGTTATCTCTTTTTGGCACGCAGGCTGATCAAAGCCTCGCCAATGCCGATGCAGATGATCGCTCCGATGGTGATGGGCAGCACGCCTGCCAGTGTTTCCGCGTCAAAGGACAGGGGCACGGCGGTGAAGATGATGGACACAACGATCAGCAGCCAGGGGACCCAGGCCATGAACTTGAGCACCAAGGGGCCGCCGGGGACGCGGAAAGGCCGCTCCGTGTTGGGATCCTTTTTCCGGAGGGTCAGGAAAGCAGGGAACACGGGAAGATAGCTCATGAGGAACAGCACCAGGTTCAGCGCGAAGAAGCTCCAGAACAGCTCAGACTCAGGAGCCACAACGCTCATGACGCCGCCCAGAAGTACGATCACGGAGGCCACGATACCATTCATAAGGGCAGAGCCGGTGGGCATGTCGTTCTTGGCCCAGCGCTTGGCGAAAATCTTGGGCATGTCGTTGTTCTCGGCGGCGTAGCAGGCCGTGGAGTTGACGCCCAGAGACCAAGAGATCATATTGCCGAACAGAGTGACCATGAACAGCATGGCTACCGCACCGATGAATAGGCCGCCCTCCTTGCCGCTCATGAGCACCACGGCGTCGATGAGGCCGGAGTCAGCGCTGATCTCGTCTGTGGGGATGGCGGCGCCGATGCCGAAGCCGCCCAGCAGGTAGATGGCCGCAATGAGAATGCCGCCGGCCACGATCGCCTGGGGGATCTGCTTTTTGGGGTTGGTCATGTCGCCGGAGAAGGTGCAGACGACCTCAAAGCCAAGCATATTGAAGATGATAACGGAGATGTAGGACAGGCTGTCCAGATCAAAGCTGGGAAGGAAGGTGCGGGCGGACATGTCATTGACAAATCCGTTTTTGAAGCCGAAGTAAAGTCCCATCACGCCAACCAGCACCGCCAAGGCGATCTTGATGACCGCGCAGACGTTCAGGATGATGATGTTGTCGCAGACAGGGAAGAAGGCGATGAAGGTGACGACCCACACGAAAGCCAGCTGGATCAACAGACTAGGGATGAGGCCGATCTCCACGCCGAAAGCGATGGTGATGAGATCCGGGCACATCACCGCCAACGACGCCATCCACAGGGGGAAGTTCAGCCAGTACCACCAGGAGGCGCGGGCGCCCCATTTAGAGCCGGGGTAGGCCTTGTTGACCCAGTCATACAGGCCGCCGTCGCCCTCATAGGTGGTGCCGAGCTCCGACGAGATCAGACCGTAGGGGACAAGGAACAGGACGATCATAAAGATCCACCAGAAGAACTGACTGTTGCCGATGGCCGCCACCGGCGCTGCGGCCTCGGCCACGAAAACCACGCAGATGACGGACAGCAACACGGACGCAAGGCTGAATTTCTTTTTTTCCATACTGTGTACCTCTCAATTTTGATTTTTGATTTATTGCCGGCCATCGGCTGGGACCGCCGTCCCTTTTGTTGGTCCGAGGATACTCCTGTTAGCCCGGCGGTTACAATCAACTTTTTCCTAAACGCCGGTCTGATTTTTTGAGGACTTTTGTCATACCTGTCCTAAACTTTTTCTAAACCTTTGTGCGTGATGCACAGGGAATCTATCGATTTTTGGCAATTTCTCCAAGCGATTTTGTGTCAATTTGACGAGGGGAGACAGGCGGCGTGGAGCGCACGACACTGCCGGGGACGGCCCATAGGACCGTACGGCGGGCCGTCCTTCGAGGCCGCTCTTGCAAAATCTCCCGAAAGATTATAAACTATACACAACTGCATATGCAACTACAAACGGCTGCAAATGGCATGGGCCGGAAAGGAGAGGGGGATGCGCCGTGGGCGAGCTGATGTCGTTTCTCTATGAGAATATGATCCTGCTGGTGCACACCGGCGCCCTGGCCTTTGCCGTGTGCCTCTATCTCACCCGGCGGCAGGACCGGGAGGAGCTGCTGCCCGTCATAGGCTTTCTGAGCTTCTGCCTGCTGGACGACCTGGTGCTGGACGCCTCGGCCACGGTGCCCGTGTTCACGGCCTTCTATGACCGGTCCTTCCTCACCTCGCCGTCCATCAAGTCCGTCATCTATCTGGGGATGGGCTACTTCACCCTGCTGTTCTGGGCCCGGGTCCGGGCCCGGCGCTTCACCCCGATCCAGACGGCGGCCCTGGTCTTTCTGGGGCTGTGGCTGTTTTTCATCCCCCTGGCGGGGCTGAACGCCGCCACCAACTGGCTGTATTTCACCGGCTACCAGGTGTTCAGCGTCCTCACGGCCCTCTACGCCCTCTGGTCCCTGCGGCATGACCCGCCTGCCCAGCACGGCCGCTGGCTCCGGGTCCTGGTGTGGACCGTGCTGGTGATGTCCCTGGCCATCGCTGCGGAGGACTCCTTTGTCATATTCAAAGTGGACAGCTATGACCCGGACGCTTTGAGCATCTTCAGCCGGAACATCTCTGAGGATATCCTGCGGCTCGTGCTATGCGGCCTCTTCTTCGTGCGGTACGTCCCGGGCCGGGACAGCCTGCCGGAGGCGCCCGCCGGGGCGGAGGCCCCGGCGCCGGCGGAGACAGAGCCGGAGCCGGTGCCCGAGGAGAGCCCCGCCGCCCTGGAGGAGCGGCGGCGGGCGGCGTTTTTCCGGTCCCTGGGCTTGACGGACCGGGAGATCGAGATCATGTCCCTCATCCTGGACGACGCCAATAACCAGCAGATCGGCGAGACGCTGCACATCTCCCAGGGCACCGTAAAAGCCCACATCCACAATATCTACCAGAAATCCGGCGTGACCCACCGGTATGAGCTGGTGCGGCAGTACGAGTCCTTCCGCGCCGGTCCGCCCGCCTGACGGCCATCCCCCAGGCAACCATGCGCCCGCCCCTCCCGGGGCGGGCGCATGGCGTTTTATATCCCGCCGTTCCGGCGGATCAGGGCCATCAGCTGTACCCGGGTGGATATGCCCAGCTTTTCATAGACGTTGGCCAGGTGCCGGCGGGCGGTAGCATAGGAGATGGACAGCCGGTCGCTGATCTCCCGCAGGGAGAGATCGGAGCACGTCAGCGCCGCGATCTCCCGCTCCCGGGCCGTCAGCCCCTCCAGAGGGAGGACGTCCGGCGGCAGCGCCGCCGTCTCGTAATGCTGTGTGAACCAAAGGCGCATGTGGTCTGTCACCAGCGCCAGCAGATACAGCTCCCGGTCCGTGAAGTCCCCGTGCTGCTGGGAGCGCATGAGCGTAAGGTCCCCGTAGCGCCTGCCGCCGCTGCGGATGACGTTGCCGCACAGGTACCGCATCCCCATGGGCAGGACCCACTCCCGGTAGATGCGGGAGGCGTCCATGATCTCCCCGCTGACCACGTCTGAGTCCCGGTAGACGTCCACATCCTCCTGGTTCAGATACCAGGCTGTGTAGTCGTAGGGGGCGAACCGCCGGGTGTACTCCTGTTGCTCCCGCTCCGTCATGTTCAGGGAGCGGATGGCCGTCTCCTGCCCCCGGCTCCCCAGGGGGACGTAGGTGAAAAAGGACTTCTCATGGGATATGAGCCCCGGCAGCAGCGAGAGCGTACTGTCGCACATCTGCTGCAGGCCATCCGCCCGGTGGATCGCCAAGGCGAGCTTGTGCAGGGCCTGTATCTCCTTTTCGGTAAACTGCTCCATGGTACCTCCGTTATACATCAATTGATGCACGTGATAAAGATACACCATCCGGCGGATTGTGTCAAGGCGGGCGGCGGAGTATACTGCCCACGAAGTCAGCAAAGGAGGTATTTCCCCATGAAAAAACTGTTTTCTGTCATCACGCTGGCGGCTGTCCTGCTGTCGTGCCTTGTCCCCGCCGCTGCTTTTGCGGCCGATGAGGCAGAGACCGAAGAGGCCACTCTGGTGGACGATGATTGGTACGCCGCCGTTCCCTATGAGAGCTGGGATCAGTTCGAGCCTGTGGAGACGGACCAGAGCTGGTACGATGTGTACAAAATGCCCGGCGACGTCTACGCCATCTGCTGCAACGGCCAGTGGGAGCTGGATATCTGCTACCTCATCCTGGGCGGCGATCAGGCCCTGCTGCTGGACACCGGTCTGGGCCTGGGCGACCTGAAGAGCCTGGTGGATACCCTTACCGACATGCCCGTGTCCGTGCTGGTGTCCCACTCGCACTACGACCACGTGGGCAACGCCCACCAGTTCGACGACGTGTGGTGCTACGACTCTGAGGCCTGTGTGGATACCCTGACCAACGGCATCGAACACGACGTGTTCGCCTACGAGCTGGAGGAGGGCATGATCGCCCGGGAGCTGCCCCGGGACATCGACCTGGATACCTATGCCATCCCCGGCACTGAGGTGACCAGGACCGTGAAGGACGGCGAGGTCATCGACCTGGGCGGCCGGACCCTGGAGGTGCTTTGGACTCCCGGCCACACCGGTGACAGCATCATGGTCATCGACGAGGCCAACGGCATCCTGTTCACCGGTGACACCTACTATCCCGACGACCTGTACGCCTGGTCTGACGACTCCGACGTGACCGTTTACGCCGACAGCATGTGCAAAGCCGCCGACCGCATCGCAGACATGGACCTGGATTGGATATACCCGGGCCACAACGAGATCGTCACCGGCACAGATGTGATCGAAGAGGTGGCAGGTGACCTGGAGCAGATCGTCAGCGGCGAAAAGACCGACTATGTGATCGGTGAGGAGGACTACCGCTACTACGATTTCCCCAACGATATCCGCATCGTCACGCTGGACGAGGACCCCGCGTGATATCGCCGGGCGGGGTGATATGACCTTCCGCGGCGGGCGCAGACGCGCCCGCCGTTTCCTGTTCGCATGGTTTGCCGGAGCCAGGGGTTCTGCGTATCGGGATAAACCGGGCTAAACCCGGAAAAACGCCCGGCGCGCAAGGGTTTGCGGGCCTGCCTAACACGGCCGTATAAACCCGGGATGCCGGAAAAATCACGGACATTTCACGGGAAAGATGATTTTAAACCCGGTCCGGGTCCGGTATTTTGGATACAGAAGCGGCGCCCCTTGGGCCATGGGGCGGTCCGGAAGCCTGAAGACTATTTTATCACGCGAAAGGAGCAATCAAATGAAAAAGACTGCACGCACCCTGTCCCTGGTCCTGGCGCTGGCCATGACTATGACCCTGTTCGCCGGAACAGCCTTCGCCGCGGAGGGGCCCGCGGACATGGTCCTGAAAGGCGGCGTCGTGGAGACCATGGTGGACCACGCCGAGGCCGAGGCCCTGGCCGTGAAGGACGGCGAGATCGTCTATGTGGGCGACGACGCCGGAGCGGAGGCCTACATCGGCGAGAACACCCAGGTCATCGAACTGGACGGCCGGATGGTGGCCCCCGGCTTCATCGACGGCCACATCCACGGGGCTATGCCCTACCTGACCGAGGAGACCGAGCTGAGCCTGGCTGGTATGGAAGCTGATCTTGAGGGTTACAAGGCCGCTGTCAGCGAGTTCGTGGAGGCCCACCCCGACTATGATATCTACCTCATCGGCTCCATGGACCTGAAGGCCTTCCCCGAGAGCCAGGCCGAGAACTCCTGGCTGGACGAGATCTGCAGCGACAAGCCCATTGCCTGCACGGATGTCTCTCTCCACGGCAGACTGCTCAACTCCAAGGCCATTGAGATGTGCGGCCTGACCAAGGACACCCCCAATCCCCCCAGCGGCAACATCTATAAGGATGAAAACGGTGAGCTGACGGGCTACTTCTCCGATTGCTCGGATATCCTGACCGGCCTGCCTGAGTTCGAGTACACCGACGAGCAGAGGACGGAGGCGTTCCTGAAGCTCCAGGCCGAGGCCAACAGCTATGGCGTGACCTCCTTCGACTCCGGCGGCGAGGACGTGATGACCCCGGAGCTCCTCAACGACCTGTACGAGGAGGGCAAGCTGAACGTCCGCTTCAACTACAATTTCTTCTGGCCTGACGCCAGCACGGAGGGCGCCGAGGGCGCTATCCAGTACATCGAGGACAACAAGCAGTATGAGTCCGACTTCCTGAACGTCCGCCAGGTAAAGTTCAAGGTGGACGGCGTGCCCGAGGGCAAGAGCTCCTATCTGCTGGAGCCCTATGACCCGGCAGCCGGCGAGGCCCCGGACTATGTGAGCTCCGCCGCTTCCACCCAGGAAGACCTTACTGATTTTGTCGTGGCTGTGAATACGGCTGGTTACACCGTCCAGACCCACTGCATGGGCGACGCCTCCGTGCAGATGGCTGTGAACGCCTACGAGGCCTCCCAGGATGCCCTGGGCGACGCCCAGAAGGAGTGCCGCAACAAGATCGCCCACGTGAACCTGGTCCTGGAAGAGGACGTGCAGCGCATGGCCGACCTGAAAGTCATCGCCGCCATGCAGCCCATGTGGTTCTACTACGACCCCTTCTTCTCCCCCCTGGAGGAGCAGATGTTCGGCGCGGAGCGCTTCGCCTCCGAGTACCACATCCGCGATATGATGGATACGGGCCTGATCATCACCGGCTCCAATGACTACTATGTGACGCTGGATTTCGCGCCCCTGCACGCCATCGAGGCCGGCGCCACCCAGTGCTCTCCCTATCCCGGCGAGGACACCCAGCCCGATCTCTACACCCGCAACGCCGACCAGGCTGTGAGCGTGTATGAGATGATGCAGCTGTACACCACCAATGCAGCCTACGGCGCCTTCCTGGACGACCGGGCGGGCACCATCGAGGTGGGCAAGAAGGCCGACCTGGTGGTCCTGGGCCAGAACATCCTGACCTGTGACGTGACGGCTATCTCCGACACCACGGTGGATTACACCATCTCCGACGGACGCATCGTCTACGAGGGCTGATATCTCCTCCCTCCCCTCGTATAGCGATACGGCCGGGCGGCGGGCGCAGACGCGCCCGCCGTTTCCGGCTGTCAAAGAAGTTTCTTTGACAGCCGGAAAGCCGAGTATTTCCTGCCGGCAAAGCCGTCATGAAATACTGCCGCTACGCGGCGCAAATGCGCCATTTGCCGGCTTTTGATCCCATTTGAGGCGGGGCTCCGCCCCCCTCAAGCTCCCCCTGCATCATCCAAATATAAGCGTTTTTTGACAAGCTCGGGCGGCGGGCGCAGACGCGCCCGCCGTTTTTCTGTAACGTCAAATTTCTTTCCATCCCGCCGGGTCTGTGGTATGATAAAACAACAAAAAGGAGTGGGAACGATTGTATCTTGCTGCGATCAGCCTGGCGGACGGCCTCGTGAAGCTGGTCTGCACCGGGGCTGTGGTCCTGTCCCTCACCCGCTGGCTGCGGGAGCGGCGGCGTCTGGACCTGCATCTGCTGGTCCAGTTCGCGGTCATGCTGCTCATCGAGATCTATGTTTACGCCCAGGAGACAGACCCGCCTCTCGCGGCTTTTCTGGACCTGCCCGTCGTTCCCTCCCTGGTGCTCAAGTCCATCTGTTACGACGCCGTGGTGCTTTTGATGACCTGGGCCCTCTTTGAGGCCGGTGGACAGAAGGTCCCGGCGGTCTGGGCGGTCCCGGCCCTTCTGGTCTGCGTCTGGACCCTGTGCGTCCCGCTGACCTTTGGCGCCACGGTCCTGACCAGCTACAGCATCTATCTGCTGCCCTACGAGGCATACACCCTGGCGCTGTCTCTGCGGGGCTTCCGGCTGGCCGGACGGGATGGGCCCCTCCGCAGCCCGGTCCTGCGGGCTGCCCCGGCGCTCACTGTCCTCATCATCCTGGAGGACGTGTTCTATGCCTGGAGCGCCGGGTTCACCACCAGTTACGGGTTTTATATGGCCAGCGGTCTTTACCTCAAGGAGCGGAACTACTTTGAGACCCTGCTGTTTTTCCTGCTGGCCTGCGCGTGGGTCCGGGACAGCATCCGGGTCCTGAGCGCCGCCCCCGCTGTGCCCGCCCCAGCAGAGCCGCCGCCTCCGGTCCCGGAGGAACAGCCCCGGCCGGAGCGGTACGGGGACTTCGCGGAGGCCATCGGCCTCACTGCCCGGGAGCGGGACGTCCTTCTCCTGTTGCTGGACGGAGAGACGGTCCAGGAGATCGGCGACCGGCTCTACATCTCATGGAACACCGTCAACACCCACATACGAAACATCTGCCAGAAGGCCGGCGTGACCCGCCGGGCGGAGCTGGCGGAAAAGGCGGCGGCCTTTCGGCCCGCCCCGCCCGGACAGGAGGAGCGCGATGGATGAAATGACTCTTACGCCGGTCGAGCAGGCGCTGCGAAAGCGGTACTTCCCCCGCATCCCATGGGGACCGGAGGGGCCGGTGCGCCGCCGGTACCGGGTCCGGGCGGCGGAGGAGGGCGTGAGCCCATCCGAGGCTCTGGCGAAGCTGGCGGAGGCCGAGGGCTTCACGGCCCCGGACCGGCCATGGATAGAGGGGGACGGGGCGGTGTGTCTCGCCGCCTTTCAGGACCGGCCGGGGGAGAGCGAAGCCGGTCTGGTCATCGGCCGGGGGCTGGACGTATACTGGTGCGACCTGGCCCTGGGAGCGCCGGACAGCGACGGCTGGCAGGAGCTGATCGTCCGCAGCGAGACGGGGGAGAACCTGATCGCCCTGGCCCACGGGATGGGGACCCTGCGGTTCCGAAAAAGCGGAATATAAAAAGATACCCGGAGCGGCGCTCTGGGTATCTTTTTTATATCAGGTCCGTATAGGAATTTTCCAAAACGTCCGGCAGAAGCTCGTAGACGCAGCGGCCGCACAGGCCGTCGAACCGCTTTTTAAGCGCCAGGAACGCCCGCCAGCGGGGGATGGTGTTCTCCGGCAGGCCGTACCGCAGAGATACGTCCAGCAGACGCTTCTCCATGATGCAGGCGCCGCCCGGCAGGGATATGGCGTCGCACAGCTGCACCAGCCGGTCGTACTCGTCGTACTCGATGCCGGCCAGGTATCCCTCCAGAAAGGCCAGCTGTGCCGGGGAGACGTCGTACCTGCCGGAGTACATATCCGTGCTCTTCACGGGGAAGGAGTGGGTCAGGCATGCCCGGGCGATGTCCGGCTGGCCCAGGGCTGTCAGGTAGTCGTATCCGTCAAAGATGTGCAGCATGTCCCGGCCGGGGCCGGCCCGGCGGCCGATGTCGTGGAGCAGCGCCAGCACATAGGCCCGGTCAGGGTCCATGCCGGGGACCTGCGCCGCGATGAGCCGGGCGTTGACGGCGGCGGACCGGCAGTGGTCCCGCCAGCGGCCTGGGTTGCGTTCATAGCCCTCGGCCAGCAGTTCGTCCGCCTCTCTGGGCGTCAGCATAGCGTACCCTCCCGGCTCACCGCGCCGTCTCGTTGGCGTATTTCATGTAGTAGTTGAAGGTCCGCTCCCGCTGCAGGGTGGTGCTCTCCATGTGGCCGGGGTAGACGTCGTATTCCCCGGGCAGGTCGTAGAGCCGCTTCAGGCTCTTCAGCAGGGCGGCCATGTCCCCGCCGGGCAGGTCCGTCCGGCCGCAGGACTCCCGGAAGAGGGTGTCCCCGGAGAAGATGGCGTCGCCGCAGAGAAGGCACACGCCCCCCGGCGTGTGGCCCGGGGTCTCCATGACCGTGAAGGTCAGGCTCCCCACCTGGAACCGGTCCCCCTCGCCGTAGAAGATGGTGTCCGCCGGGGGCTCGAAGAGGAAGTACTGGCTGCCGGAGGCCACGGCCACGTCCTTTTTGCTCATGCACACCCGGGCGCCGGTCTGCTCCCGGACCGCCAGGGCGGCCATGGTGTGGTCAAAGTGGCCGTGGGTGAGGAAGATGTATTTTGCCCGGAGCTTCTGGTCCTCCAGGTAGTCCATGATGGTGTTGGACTCGTCGCCGGGGTCGATGACGGCGCACTCCAGGGTGTTCGGGTCCGCCACGATGTAGCAATTGGTCTCGATCTGACCTACGGTCAGGCATTTGATGAGCATGGTCGTCCTCCTGTCAATTGGCCCGGTGGGCCCAGGCCCCCGAGAAGTCGTCGGTGTCCAAAAGGATGGTCACGGGCCCGTCGTTCTGGCTGAATACCTGCATGTCCGCGCCGAACACGCCGGTCTCCACTGTGAAGCCCCGCTCCCGGCAGAGGCGGATGACCGTCTCGTAGAGGGGGATGGCCGTGTCCGGCCGGGCGGCCTCGGTGAAGCCGGGCCGGCGGCTGCGGCAGTCGGCGAACAGGGTGAACTGGCTGATGATGAGGAGCCTGTCAGCCCCGGCGTCCGTGGGGTTGACGTTCATCTTGCCGGCGGCGTCCTCGAATATGCGCAGGCCGCAGATCTTATCGGCCATCTTCTGCGCCTCGGCCTCCGTGTCGCCGGCGCGGACGCCCAGCAGCACCAGAAAGCCCTGGTCTATGGCGCCGTGGACGGCGCAGTCTATCTCCACCCGGGCGTTTTTCACCCGGGTCACAACGGCCCGCATGTCAGGTCCCTCCCCTGTCGATGCTGCGGATGCCCCGGACGGTCTGGAGCTTGTTCATGATGCTCTGCAGCTCGTTCACGTCCCGGACGTCCAGTGTTATGGCCACCACGGTGGTGCCCTTGCCGGTGTCCCGGCCCGACAGCCGCCGGACCTTGGCGTTCACCGCGTTGAGGATGGTGGCGATGTCCATGACCACGCCGTTTCGCTCGTCGAACACCAGGTGCAGCTCCGCGGAATAGAGGTCCGTGATGGTGTCGGCCCAGGACACGTCGATCCACCGGCCGCTCTCCTCGTCCCGTTGGTAGTTGACGCAGTCCTTCCGGTGGATGGATACGCCCAGGCCCCGGGTGATGAAGCCGATGATCCTATCCCCGGGCACGGGGGTGCAGCAGCGGGAGAACTTGATGAGGCAGTTGTCCAGCCCCTCCACCAGGATGCCGTGGACGGATTTCTGGGGCGTCTGGAGGCGGCGGTCCGCCCGCTCCTGTATCTTCTCCAGCTCCGTCTTCCGGGCGGGGGTCCGGTTGCGGAGTATCTCGTCCCGGATGCGGCCCACGGCGTGGGAGGCGGTCATGCCGCCGTAGCCGATGGAGGCGTACACGTCGTCCAGCTCCTGGACGGCCATGCGCTTGAGGATGAAGGGCTCCACCTCCGGGTCGGTGACGTCCGCTATGGACAGGCCCTGGCGCCGGGCCTCGTTTTCAAACATGTCCCGGCCCCGCTGGATGTTCTCCTCCCGGCGCTCCTTCTTGAACCACTGCTTGATCTTGGAGCGGGCCTCGCCGGACTTGGCGATGTTCAGCCAGTCCCGGCTGGGGCCGGTGGAGGCGTGGGAGGTGATGATGTTGACGATGTCGCCGTTCTGCAGGGGGTAGGAGATGGGCACGATGCGCCCGTTGACCCGGGCGCCGGTCATGGAGTTGCCCACGGCGGAGTGGATGGCGTAGGCGAAGTCGATGGGCGTGGCCCCGGCGGGGAGGCTCTTCACGTCGCCGTTGGGCGTGAAGACGAACACCTCGTCGTCGAACATGTCCACCTTCAGGTCGTGGTAGAAGTCCTGGGCGTCGGAGTCCTGCTGGCTCTCCACCAGCCGGCGTATCCAGGCGAATTTCTCCTCGTCGCCCTCCTTGTGGCCGGTGGGGCCGGACTTGTATTTCCAGTGGGCCGCCACGCCGTACTCGGCCATGAAGTGCATCTGCCAGGTGCGTATCTGCACCTCGAAGGGGATGCCCTCCGTGCCGATGACGGTGGTGTGGAGGCTCTGGTAGTTGTTGGGCTTGGGGGTGGAGATGTAGTCCTTGAACCGGCCGGGCACCGGGCGGAACATCTCATGGATGATGCCCAGGACGTTGTAGCAGTCCGCCAGGTCGTTCACGATCACCCGGAAGGCGCAGAGATCGAATATCTCCTCCATGCCCAGGTGCTGGGCGTACATCTTCCGGTAGATGCTGTAGATGTGCTTGAGCCGCCCGTAGACCTTGCAGGGGATGCCCTCGTCGGCCATGCGCTTTTCGATGCGCTGTTCCATGTCCTTCTGGAACTGCTCCATGATGTCCTTGCGCTTGTCCAGGATGTTGGTGATCTCCCGGTAGCCCACCGGGTCCAGGTACATCAGCGCCCGGTCCTCCAGCTCGTCCTTCATCTTCTCCATGCCCAGCCGGTGGGCGATGGGGGCGTATATCTCCATGGTCTCCCGGGACTTGCTGAGCTGCTTCTCCGGGGTCTGGAAGTCCATGGTGCGCATGTTGTGCAGCCGGTCCGCCAGCTTGATGAGGATGACCCGGATGTCCTTGGCCATGGCCATGAGCATCTTCCGGAGGTTCTCCATCTGGGCCTC
>CANQIH010000004.1 GCA_947624035.1 uncultured Oscillospiraceae bacterium
CGACTTAGTAGCTCAGGCGGTAGAGCAACTGCCTTTTAAGCAGTGGGTCCGGGGTTCGAGTCCCCGCTAGGTCACCAAAGAAAACCCTAGAACCATCGCGGTTCTAGGGTTTTTAATGTTTGATGGTGGAGATGATTTGTTAGTAACGTGTTAGTAACGTCAAAGGTTGCCTATCTTTCGCATGACGCTATCATACACCCTTGGATATGCCACTTTGAGCGTGTCCATAAGGTCGTCGATGATGTCCCACGCAGATTCCTCTTTGCCTTTCACCGCCCGCAGGAAGTCGCTGGATACCTCCAACTTGGCAGACATGATAGGCGCAGACGCTTGGGAATATCCTGTGTCCCCCATTAGGTTTGAGCGCACAATATAGAGGTCGGCCAATTTAGAGCAAATACCGGCGTTTGGATTTTTGACGTTCTCATACTCCGCTATTGCGCTTTCGACCTCGCGTAATGTAAGCATGGCCGAACCTCCCTATTGTTACATCTCTTTCAACTGCTTCTTGAAGCGGCGGATAGCCTCGCGCTGTTCCTCGGTATCGGCCTCCTCCATCATTGCGTCGACGTGTTCCATCATACCACCACGGCTATACCGACGGCCACGCATGGAGTTACCGTCACGGTAGCCATCGTCGCGGCTGTACCGGCCCATACTGTCACGGTTGCGGCGATAAGAGTTGCCACCCTCGTTATAGCCGTCACGGGCATACTGATCGCCAAAGCGGCCACGGGCCTCCCAATCGCCAGCCTGAGAGTAACCGCCGCCCTCGTCCATGATGCAGATTTTGTCGATGTTCTTGATGGTGTCGGTCAGCTTGTGAGCCAGTTCAAGGTCACCAGCGCCCATCTCGGGCTTACGGGCAACTTCGTCCAGTTCCTCGCACAGCTTGTCCCGCAGTTCATACATAGATTTACCCATTATTTACTCCTTTCACGCCACGCGGGTAAACGCAATGGCCGCATTGGTTACGTTTATACCCTGAGTGATTGCCTCCACGGTGACGGTAGCACAGCACCCGCGCGGAACGTCTACGTAAGCGAATGTAGACACGTGATTAATATCCGTCACAACAGCGGCGGGGGTCACAGTGGCGATAGAGCTTGCCAGAGGTTCACCGTTTAGCGCAATAGCCACGGTCGCGCCGGTAGCCGGAGTGCCGCCGTCAGCGACAGCAAGGTTGCCCTGGAACTGCACCAAATAGCGTGCAAAGCACTGGTTACAAGCGCAACCGGGGCCACGCAAAGTAAACAGGCCGCTGTCCTGACGGTGAATCACAAGGCCCTTATTGCAAGGTATCGGGCTTTCGGTAAAAATCACGTTCTGCCCTGCGATGACGGCTTGCTGTGCGATTGAAGTGTAATATGCCGTAAAAATCATTCCTTTCGTAAAAGATAGCGGCGAGGGCATACACCCCCGCCGCTTGTGTACAGTATCGGCATAAACCGACCATTTTGCCGACGAAGGCAAAAAGCTGTTTATTATTCGGATTTCGGATTTTTCCAAGCTGGTGTTGTAAGGCAATCTTCAACACTCCACCCTTTTAAAATCCTCATCCTAATTGTGTTTTTGTGTAATCCCGTTTTTCTTGCCCACTGTGAATAGGTCAACCTTTTTCCGTCAAACTCAATATATTTGTTCGTATATCTATTATTTGCCTGCTGGATAGCAGTCGCCCACCGGCAATTTTCTGGGCAATAATCTCCATCGTTGTCTATCCTATCAATGGTCAAATCATCTGCATACCCGTGAGACACGGACCATTTAACAAACTCTGAAAAATCTTCCCATTCCTTACAGACTGTTATTCCCCTTCCTCCGTACAATTTGTAACCATTGGCGCATGGGTCTGAACATCTTTTTTTCATTCCCTGCCATATATGATTTAGACGCTTGTAGGATTCTCGGGACAATCCGCTTGTTTTTCTGGCCTCTGTTCTAATATAATGCATACAACCACATGATTTTATGGTACCGTTTTTAAGATGGTGTGCATAATGGATGGATTGATTTCCGCAATCACATTGGCACAGCCACTTTCCGCCTCCAATATACTTTATCGGAGTAAGCATTCCGTATTTTCCCCCGGTAATATCAGTATGTTTCCGTGGCATTATATCAATCTCCTTACCTAAGATTACCTAAATTATATCACTTTTTCGGTTGACAGTCAAGCGTAATTTGTGGTATTCTTAGGTAAAGGAGTTGATTTTTATGCCAAATAACGAAGGGCTTACAAACCGTTGCCGTCTTACTGTTTCGGTAGATAAGGAGCTAATTGCCAAATTAAAGGATTACTCGAAAAAAACGATGGTGCCAGTCAGCAGGCTATTAGATGTTGCAATCAAAAGGCTTTTGGAGCAAGGGATTAACCAGTGATTTAGGCGGCGTAACCGTTGCAACCGCAGCCGCAACCGCTGTTGTTCAGACCAATCCCGTAAGAGGACTGGAAGGGAGAACAAGTGATATAGGCGGGCTGGGGGCAAGGCCGCAGGGTGTTCACCAGATAGTTGTTCTGGGCCTGCTGGCTAGCGGCCAGATCGGCGCGGAACAGCTGCTGATTGAGTGCGGTGATCTGCGCGTCCTTCGCAGCGATCTCCTGCTGGGTCAGCTTGTCCAGCACAGCGCGGGCATTGTCGTTCTGGTTGGTGATGATGTCCCGCGTCATGGTCTGCATGGCATACCGGGTGTCGCAAGCCTGAGCACTGATGTTGCTGTTGATGCCCGCAAGGGTCTGCTGAGCATCGCAGCAGCAACCGGCAATCTGGGTAGCCAGCGCGTTCTGGCCCTGCAACGTGGCAATGGTCTGCGCGTTGAAGCCCTGCTGGACAGTGGTACCGAGAGCGTTGATTTTGCCAGCGGTGTCATACTGCTGGTTGCAGATAGTGGAGTTGAGGTTGGCAAAGCCCAGGTTGACGGCATCGTTGGCGTTCTGGATTTCGCGCTTGACATCCTGGAAGGACATATCCTGGCACAGCTCGCCGCGAGTGAGGGCCTGACCGCCGCCGCCGTTACCGCCGAAACCGCCGCCAAAACCGCCCCACCCCCAAGCGAAGATGAAGAAGAGGATTATCCCGTGTTGTTATCGTAAAGGCTTTTTATCCTATACTTCTATTGCTTTCTATTCGCAATAGTCCGGCATACCTTTTCAACTCATAGAGTTGTCGCGGTCTCGTGGACGGATTATATCTTTTCACCGTCTATGCTCTGCCCCTGACTATACTTTGCATAGCCTTCGGTTCTGATTCCCATTTCAGGGTTCCAGCTTAATACCGCGATTTTTCAATGTGCGTCACCGCACAAAGTGGCAGATTTCTACCAGGCACCATCGCCGCCCCACATGCCAGAATTGTTGTTACCACAATTCCCGGTGCATGCGGCAATATCAGCGGGCGTCATAGAATCTACGGTTAGAGACATTGTTTTCTCCTTTGATAAAAATATTTCTATAAAATCGGCCGATTTCAATAGACAATTAAGTGGATATGTGATATAATTGCATTATGGGGACGGGGTAAATAAAGCTAAACGGAGGCACAAATGCAATCGTATTCAATGAGGAAAATAGAAGATTATATCGGTAAGCGTTACGGGCATTTGACCGTTATAGGTGAAGCGCCGAAAACACACAAATACTCAAACTCTTTTCTGTTCCAGTGCGATTGCGGGAATGTGATTGCGGAACAGCCTACAAGGGTTATGTCCGGGCATAAATCAAGTTGCGGAAAATGTGAGTATGCCGGGAAAACTGGAATACCAACATTTAACCCGGATGATTACATAGGGCGAAAGAATAATATGTTGACCGTGATAGGCGTAGCTGACAAAAAGCCAACCGAAAAACGATGGAAACTAAAATGCCTTTGCGATTGCGGAAACTACACAGAAATATATCCAGACCAATTCAACCGGGGCGCTGTGAAGTCTTGTGGGTGTTTGCGCCGCCGTGGTACACGCACAGTAGACAGCCGCTCAAAACATCCTCTTTATGGGATATGGAACCAGATGATGGGCCGTTGCTACCGCAAGTCAGATAAGCATTACCACTTGTACGGCGGGCGTGGTATCAAGGTGTGTGAAGAATGGCACGATTTTTGGAACTTTGCGAAATGGTCTGATTCTATCGGTGGCAGGCCGGACAATGAAGAAATTGACCGCATAGACAATGACGGCGACTATTGCCCGGAGAATTGCCGCTGGGCCACGCGAAAGCAACAAAACTCTAATAAGTCAAATAACATCGTCATTGAGTACAACGGAAAGAAACAGACCCTTGCTGAATGGTCGGAAGAAACGGGTATAAGATGGGGAGTGCTAAACCATCGGTATCACCGTGGGTGGAGCGCAGAAAGAATGTTGACAACGCCCGTACAGATACACAAAAAGCACGACTAGTCTAACCGCTGGGCGGTTTCTTCTTCGTCGGTCCAGTCTTTACCGAACAAAGCGCAAAAGAGCATTAGTATAATCCATGCGCCGTCATCGTTCCAAATATCTTCTGTCATTTGAACATATCCTGGAACTGGCTCGCCATCTGTTGTGCCATATTAAGCTGCTGCTGGCTGATCTTGCCGGAGTTGACCATGTTCATCACGGTCTGCTTGGGGTCGCCCTGGAAGGTCTGACGGAACTGTTTGAAGCTCTGTACCATCTGCTGCATATTGCCAAACGGTCCGGGCATGGAACCGCCGCCGAGGGCTGAAAACAAGGGATTAGGCATCCTCTGTTACCTCCTTTTTGGGCTTGCAAGTGCATTTCTTGGCTTTAAGAGCCTCTAATTCGTCTACTACGGACTGGAACTCTGCGCGGGTCACATAGTCAGGAATAGGAGCGGCGGCAGGTGTCCTCTGCGCCGCTGTGCGCTCTGTGTAGTCCAGCACGCGCATGGACGGCATACCAGAGGAATCTACGGTCTTGATGTATACGGTCTGGTTTTCGCTATCCCACAAGGGAACGGTGTTCCCGTTTCCAACGAGGAAAGACTTTGCCCCGGCCTCGCCCTGGACCCATATCATGCTGTTGTTAGGCTGAGGAACGGGCTGTTGCATTGGTTGGGGCATTGGTGCCCCCGCCATCGGCTGCTGAAAGTTCATAGCGTTACGATTCCTAAGCATTGCAAGATTGTCAGGCATAGGAGCGTAATTAATGTTTCCGCCGTTAGGTGTATTATCGGGAACCCACATATAACCCATGTTTTTGCCCTCCATTTATCAAAATTTCTCTTAACTGTTACCGGATTTTGTTAACTGATTTAGCTTTTGTTAGCTCATTTGTTTGATTATTAAGTTGATGTTTGCTTATTGAGTTGATTTATCAGTTGGTGAATTGATTTTGCGGTTGGTGAATTGACTTTCCAGTTGATTAATCTCTACGTCAGTTGACCTATCTTCTGGCGGTCTGGTCCATATGCTCCCAGTAATATAAGGGTATCTCATCGGAGCTGTCCCACGTATCAAAAATAATTCCTTGTTTAACGCACACAACATGCCCAGAAATCGCGAGGACGTACGTCCCTGTCGGATTATCCCTTGCGAAGTCGGCGACCGTGTACGGCTCTCCTACGTCTGGTATGAGGTGCCGCCGGAATCCGTGGTCTTTGAGATACTCGCCCCATATGAAGTTGCTGGACGGCATGTCACAAAGCTCATAGCCTTTAAGGACTATACCTGTATAGGTTTCATCCCACGTCTGGTCTAATGCCTTGGATATGGCCCGGATAACGCAGTCACCCACACGTTTCCCTTTTGGGCTAGGGTTATACTCCTGCCACATCAGCCGACAGCCTCCTGCGCGATCTGCTCGCACTCTTGGCGATATATTCTCTCCTGCTCTTCGATGAACTCTTCTAGTTTTCCGTCACGGCGAAGTCTAAAGACCATGCCGACAGCCTCAGAGAGAGGAAAACCGAAGGATATCAATTTAAGTTCATCTTCGCCCATAACGGCCTCCAAAAAGATAGAGGGAACACGTACCAATGGTATGTTGTTCCCTCCTTTGATTTAATTGTACATCGGGCCGATTTTCTTTGTGGGAAGGTTATGGGTAAGATATGGGTAAAATTAAAAGCGGATGGATCACTCCACCCGCTTCATTTCTTTGGCCCTTCTCTCGGCGGCTATCTCCACTTTGAAAAGGATTTTATGTAGTCTGTTCGCTATGGTCTTTCTCGTGACGCCGTAGTCTGCGGCAATGTCCTCTTGAGCCATAAAGCCTATAAGATACTTCGTTGCAATTTCCTGGTCCTGTTTGCTAAGAGCGGCTTCACTTATAACACATTCCCAATCGGAACGCAGGAAGCTACTTGTGTTTTCTAACCCGCGTACCCTTGCTCTTGCCGTTTTTCTTTTTCCTAACCCTGGTTTTCCGTATTCTCGCCATTCGTCAGTTCTTCCATGATACGGATAACATCGTCAGGAGTGAGATCGGATGCGATAACATTCCCGTTGGCGTCCTCAACGACGTACACGCCGGTGTTGTCAACCGTACTCACGTAGTCGTACTGGCACCAGAGCCACACGAACGCGCACACGATGAGCACAACGGAAACAGCCCAGCACACGAGAAGCCGGAGCACCGTCTTGTGGTTCCGCGTCATGCACATCTCATGGTACGCCAGCGGGACGGTCGCCTTTTCGTCAGCCGTAAAGGTCTCTTCCTTGTTATCCATATCACCACGTCCTTTCTTTGAGAATTGTATTATAAGTCAGCCGAAATTGCAACCGGTTTTTGCTCACAGCGCGGTCAGCACCTGTTTCCAGGTATCCTTACCGACCACGCCGTCGGCGTTGAGGCCCAGCTGCTTCTGGAGCGCCTGGACGCCGGTCTTTGTGGCCGGGCCGAACTCGCCATCTACTTTGAGCGTGCGGTCGATGCCTCTCGCGAAGATGATGCGCTGGATAGTGGAGACCTCCGGGCCAGCACATCCCTTGGACAGCTCGTGCAGGCCGATGTCGGAGTACACGACCTTCCCGTACAGGTCGCCGGTGGGCTCGGGCTCGTTGCCGGAGGACGCGGCATAGTTGGGACGGACGTAGCCCCAGATGTAGGAGCTGGTGAGCGGATAGGACCGTGTACGGACCATATTGGCGCTGTTGCCCTCGATGGTGTACACATACGTCTTATCGGCTGCGTAAACCATGCCTGTATGGGTCCTTGTGCTGCCGTTGTCGCTGAACACGATGACGTCACCGGGCTTGGGAGACCACGCGCCGCGCCTGCCCTTCATGCTGGACGGGGCCGCGTCATAGAGCTGGTTGCAGGCCACATACGGCCACACGCCGCACATGACCTCCTTCGCCACGGACTTGTCCTGCCCGCAGGCGTCATAGATGGCTGTGGATACCGTGGCAGCACAATACGGCTGGCCCTGCACGCCGCACAGATAGCCCATGTAGGTGTAGTTGTTGGCACCCTTGTTTAGGACGAACGCGCTCTTTTCTCTTGTACTGGCATACAGGGACGAAGCCTTCTCATAGTAGCCCTTGTAGTACTCAAACGCCTTTACCGCCTGGGCGGCTGTACACTTAGCCATTGCCGCCACCTCCCAGCTGCTTCACGGCCTGATTGACGCCGGTCGCTGCGAGGCCGGACACGATGCCGACGGCCACGGCGGTCAGCACATCAGGAGCCGGGAAGTCAGGCATAAAGAAGTAGCCCACGACGCCCAGGACGCCGCCAACCGCGCCGACGATGACCGGGATAAACTTGCTGTCCAGGCCGCTCACTTTCACGCCCGCGCCCACCAGGTAGCAGATGACCGTGATAGCCGCCACGCCAGCGATGCCGAATGTGTCAAGAATACTCATATTATGTAACCTCCTAAAAAGTTATTTCCAGTTGTCCACGACCGGTAGCTTGTCCACCTCGCGCATGACCGTATCAAGGTGACCGTTGCCGCCCAGCCTCTCATAAGCGTCGTGCATCTCGTGAAGGGTCTCTTTGTCCTCCAGCGTTATCTTCTTCGCGCCGATGTAGCACAGGCCAAGATACCGTATCCGCTCCGTGGTGATGACCTTCTGACTGTTCACCACCGCGTCCAGCTTCTCCTCCATCTTGTCTACCCGGGACGCGGAGATGGTCTCTGCGTCGTCAGACTTTTTCCATTTTCGCTTTACCGCGTCTGCCAGCAGGGTAGCAAGCGCGCCCATTGCACTTGACCCCAATATGGCCGCGAGAACTGTTGCCCATGCGCTCAAGCTTCATCATCCCCTTCAAGGATCTCTTGCTTCTCTTCGTCAAACGCTTCCTCCGTCTTTTCAGCGGGTTCACCGTCCAGCCAGTAGATGGTGTCGATGAAGTCAGCAACCGGGTCTTTTGCGTCCTTGCCCTTCGTCTTGGCGACCTTCATCTGCTTTTCCAGCATTTCCTTTTTCGCTTTCTCGCTCCACTTGTGAACGATAAGCGGGGTATCACCAACGATGTGAATGTGGGCATACTGGATGTCGATGCGCGGGATAGTGATAGCCACGGTTGCTGGACACGGCCATGTTCCAGCACCCCGAGCGGAAGAGCTATGTGATCAAAGCAAAGCCGCCCATGCCGGTCAATGATCAGGAAGGGGGTGATACGCCCTAACCACCCCCTTGTTATGAGACCCGTATGCCGGATGCAGCGTCTCCCCCTGCGCTGTCATCTGGATCTGCAAAGCCCTGTCGCTCTCTGCGGCAGGGCCCTTTTTTATATGGTTTTCCGCTTTCCCGCGCGCCGGCCCGGGACCCGCCCGGCGGCCCTCCGGCCGGAAACATACGTTCCCCTTGCCAAGACCGCCGGACCGCGCGTATAATGAAAAAAACGGAAGGAGGCGCGGCCATGCCACTGCAGATCATCCGGGACGACATCACAAAGGTACAGTGCGACGCCATCGTGAACGCGGCCAAGAGCACCCTTCTGGGGGGCGGCGGCGTGGACGGCGCCATACACAAGGCCGCCGGGCCTGGGCTGCTGGCCGAGTGCCGGACCCTGGGCGGCTGCGAGACCGGCCAGGCAAAGATCACCGGCGGGTACGACCTGCCGGCCAAATACGTCATCCACACCGTGGGTCCGGTGTGGCACGGCGGGGACCAGGGGGAGAGGCGGCTTTTGGAGAGCTGCTACCGCTCCTCCCTGACCCTGGCCAAGGCCCACGGCTGCCAGAGCGTGGCCTTCCCCCTGATATCCGCGGGGGTGTTCGGCTACCCCAAGGACCAGGCCCTGCGGGTGGCGGTGGATTCCATCAGCGCGTTCCTGCTGGAGAACGACGACATGCTGGTGTATCTCGTGGTGTTCAGCCCCACGCCCTACCTTCTGAGCAAAAAGCTCTTCTCCGACGTGCGGGCCTACATCGACGACCACTATGTGGACACCCACTACGACGCCTGCGCCCAGCGGATGCGGGCCGCACAGTTCCAGGGGCGTACGGGAGAATTCGCCCCGCCCGAGGACGTCATGAGTGTGACCATGAACATGCCCATGGCGGCCGCCCCTCCCCCTGCCTCTGCCCCGGCGGAGCCCAAGACCGCCCGGAAGGGCCTTTTCAAGCGCCGCAGGGAGAAGGCTGCCCCTCCGGCGGAGACCTTGGCGGAACGGCTCAGCCACATCGACGAGAGCTTTTCCCAGATGCTCCTGCGGAAGATCGACGAGAGCGGCATGACCGACGCGGCCTGCTACAAGCGGGCCAACATCGACCGCAAGCTCTTCTCAAAAATACGCTCCGACGCCCAATATAAGCCCAGCAAGCAGACGGCCATCGCCTTTGCCATCGCCCTGGAGCTGAGCCTGGACGAGACCCGCGAACTGCTCATGAAGGCGGGCTATGCCCTCTCCCCCGCCAGCAAGTTCGACGTCATCATCGAGTACTTCATCCGCCAGGGCAACTACAACATCTTCGAGATCAACGAGGCCCTGTTCGTGTTCGACCAGAACCTCCTGGGAGCCTGACGCCCCAGGTCCCTTGCCTCCCCTTGGGAGAAAAAAGCGCCATGCCCCTCGGCTCCCCCTACGGGGGAGCTGGCCGCCGCCAACGGCGGCGGTCTGAAGGGGGAAAACCTACACTGGGTCTAACTTTCAGCCTTTCCCCCTTCCGCCTCGCTTCGCTCGGCACCTCCCCCCAAGGGGAGGCAAGGGGCTTGGCGGTGGACCGACCCCCGCAGGGGGAGCCAATGGGTGCATCAAAATGGGGTCCCCACGCGGCACGCTTGCCGCGTGGGGAGAGGAGGCGCCGCGTTGTATTCGAGCCTTGCCGCTTGCGGCGAGGGGAGACCTACAACGCGTGCACCGACGATTTGTCGCTTGCCAGGCGACCACATGACATCCAAGACCTCCTATACTGTGATCAACAAAACACAGTACAGGAGGTCATCATCATGGCAAACAACAACATTACCGAGCTCGTATTCATCCTGGACCGGTCCGGGTCCATGGCGGGACTGGAGGACGACACCATCGGCGGCTTCAACGCCCTCATCGAAAAGCAGCGCGCCCTGCCCGGCCAGGCCTACGTGTCCACGGTCCTCTTCGACAACGACGCCAAGGTGGTCCACGACCGGGTGAAGCTGGCGGACGTGAAGCCCATGACCCGCCGGGACTACCAGGTGGGCGGCTGCACGGCTCTCATGGACGCCCTGGGCGGTGCCATCCACCACATCGTGAACGTCCACCGCTACGCCCGGCCCGAGGACGTGCCCGAGCACACCCTGTTCGTCATCACCACCGACGGCATGGAGAACGCCAGCCGCCGGTACTCCAGCGACAAGGTCAAGGCCATGATCGAACACGAGAAGGCCAAGTACGGCTGGGAGTTTTTGTTCCTGGCGGCCAACATCGACGCCGTGGAGACCGCCGCCCGCTTCGGCATCGGAGCGGAGCGGGCCGTGAACTACCAGGCCGACAGCCAGGGCACCGGGGTCCTCTATGAAGCCGTATCCGACGCCGTGTGCTGCATCCGGGCCAACGCGCCGCTGTCCAAGAGCTGGGCAGACCGCATCCGCCGGGACAACAAGCGCGGGAAGTAATGGGCGGACACAAACAAAGACCAGACGGATGCGCACTGCATCCGTCTGGTCTCTTTTCAGTTTTCATTCCACGGGAACGACCGCGCCGGGGTCCGGGGCAGCTGCTCCCCCGCCGCCGGCCGCGCCGCCCTCAGCGCCGCCTCCGGCATCACCGCCGCCACCGCCGGTATTGTCCACCGGGGGCACCTCCACCGGGGGGACCTCCACTGGAGGCACCTCTACCGGGGGATCGGTGGTCACAGGCGGGTCCGTGATCACCGGGGGATCGGTGGTCACGGGCGGGTCTGTGGTCACCGGGGGCTCCTGGCCGTTCCAGGGGGTGGGCGTGGGCTCGCTCCAGCCTCCCTCCGGGGGCGTAGGCGTGGGTTCGCTCCAGCCATCCGGGGGCGTGGGGGTGGGCTCGCCGCCCCACCAGCCCTGCTCGCCGGGCGGCGTGGGGGTGGGCTCGCCGCCCCACCAGCCGCCCTCGGGAGGCGTGGGGGTGGGCTCGCCGTTCCACCACTCGCCGGGGGTGGGCGTGGGCCACTCGGGCCCCGGCGTGGACACCGCCCCGTTGGGGACCGTGCGGGTCACCGTGACGCCCGCGTTGGGGCCGGTGAGGTAGGTGATGGAGATGGTGGTGGTACCGTCGCCGTTATCGTGGTAGGAGATGACGTAGTCCACGCCCTCCACCAGCGGCGTGCCGCCCTCGCCGGTGAGCAGGTCGCCATAGCCGCTGCTGCCGGGGTCGCTGGGGTCCTGGGGGGCGTTGATATCGTCGCCCAGAGCGCCCTCGTCGTCCTTCGGCGGGGCGATGAAGTCCTCGCCGGGGAAGATGTAGTAGAGCACCGAGGCGCCCCGCAGCTGTTTGAAGAGGTTACGGCCGGGCCGGATCTCCACCCGCCCGTGGGCTCCGGTCCGGTAGGCCCAATCCAGCTCCACGTCATAGATATACTGGTTGCCGTAGTCGTCGTCGATCATGCACCAGGCGTGGATGGCGTTGTTCTCGTTGACGCCGCCGCACACGGGGTAGGCCTGGAAGCCCAGCCGCCGGGCCAGGTACACGAAGGCCGCCGCCCAGTAGTAGCAGGACCCGCCCTTGGTCTGATACATGACCTTGGCGCACTCCAGCTCCCAGCCGGTGCTGCCCCGGACCCAGCCGGTGTTCCGGGCCAGATAGTCGTAGCCGCCGTTGATCATGTAGTCATAGGCCTCCCGCAGCTTGGTCTCATTGAGGAGGCTGGCCGTATCGTTCTGGATGATGGGGGCCATGATCTGGTTGAGCAGGGCGTCGCAGTCCGGGTCTGTGGTGGTATAGCGGCCGTTCTCGCCGAAATAGAGCCGCTCCAGGGTGTAGTTGGTCACATAGGGGCCGTCGGCCTTCTCGACGTAGAACATGGACCCGTCCAGCTCCTGGAGGCCAGGCTGGTTGCGGCGGATGAAAAAGCCGTCCTCATCCACGTAGTAGAGCCCGCCGTCCACGGTGTGGAAGCCCTTCTCATAGAAGTCCAGGCCGCCGGTTCCGGCGTTGACGTGGCACATGCGGCCGTCCAGCAGCATGAGGCCGGGCTGCACGCCCTCCACCTCGCCGTACACATAGGCGAGAAAGTCATTGGTATAGGCCGCGTCCAGGATGTCGTAATAGGCCCAGCTCCGGGGAGGCACATCCACATAGGGATAGCTCTCGCAGGCCATGTCCAGGGCCTTGGTGTTGACGGCATAGTCCCGCACCCGGTTGACCAGCACGGCGGTCTCCGCCCGGGTAGCCGGGGCGTCTGGGTAGAAATTGCCGTCGCCGCAGCCGGACAGCCAGCCCCGGGTCACCATGGCCGCGATATAGCCCATGGCCCAGTGGTCCTCGCCCACGTCCGGGAAGGCCAGGGCCTCCACCTGCTCCTGCCCCATGAGGCGGCACAGCGCCGCGCACAGCTCCGCCCGGGTGATGGGCTCATTGGGGCAGAACCGGCTGTTGCCCCGCCCGGCCATCAGGCCCAGGGCGGACACGGTCTGCACGCTGGTATAGAAGCTGTCCTGCTCCGTCACGTCAACATAGGCGGCGGTCCTGTTGGGGATATCGGTGTCCTCGTCCAGCAGCGCGCAGAGGATGGCCGCGGCCTCCGCCCGGGTCACAGGGTCGCCAGGCCGGAACTGGCCGGCGGCGCAGGGCATATACCGGACGTGGCCGCCCCGGACGGATATGCCGGAGCTGGTGACGATGGTGGAGTTCAGACTGCTCACGCCGCTGTTCCCCAGGGCGGGGTCGTTCCCCTCCTGGCGGGCGGCTGCCTCCCGGGTGATGCAGGAGGCGCATATACACAAGATAAGGCTGAGAGAAATCAATATGACAGCGGATATTTTTCTCATGCTTTCTCCTTCGGATCCTATCTATCTGGAAAGCCTGCGCAGGGCCTGGCCCGCGCGGCAGATCACTTACTTTGTCAGCTCGATTTTTTTATTATAACACAGGCGGGCCGATTATACCAGAGCATCCTGCGTCAAGTTCCAAAAACCTTTTCCTTCTGAAAGATTCTCTTTCATTTATGTTTCTAATGTGTTATACTATAATTTGATGCGGTTTCCATATCCTGCATTATACACCGACCGCGGGGCCGATGTGTGAACAGTTTATTATCTCTATTCTCAGAAAGGCGATACACATGACCAGGATCGACATTTTTTCAGGCTTTCTCGGCGCCGGGAAGACGACGCTCATCAAGAAGCTCCTCAAAGAGGCCTATGCCGGGGAGAAGCTGGTGCTCATCGAAAATGAGTTCGGTGAGATCGGCATCGACGGCGGCTTTCTGAAGGACGCGGGCGTCATCGTCAACGAGATCGAGTCCGGCTGCATCTGCTGCAGCCTCACCGGCGACTTCCGGGAGGCCCTGCACATGGTGGCCGAGCAGTACCACCCCGACCGCATCCTCATCGAGCCGTCAGGCGTGGGAAAGCTGTCGGAGATCGTGGCGGCGGTCCAGTCCGCCGGGGACCAGTTCCAGCTGGGCGGGCTCACCACCGTGGTGGACGCCGCCAAGGCCAAAATGTATATCAAGAACTTCGGCGAGTTCTTCAATAACCAGGTCCAGTCCGCCAACTGCATCGTCCTCAGCCGCACCGGCAGCCTCTCCCAGGAGAAGATCGCCCAGGCCGAGGCCCTGCTGCGGGAGAAAAACCCCGAGGCGGTCATCGTCTCCACCGACTGGTCCCAGCTCACCGGCCAGCAGATCCTGGACGCCATCGATAAGCGCAGCTCCATCTCCTCGGAGCTGGCCGCCCTGCTGGAGGAGCACTACCGGGAGGAGGCCGAAGAGGACGAAGAGTGCGACGACCCCGACTGCGAGTGCCACCATCATCACCATCACGATGATGACCACGACGAGCACGAGCATCATCACCACCATCATGACGATGACGAGGATGATCACGACCACGACCATCACCACCATCATGACCATGACGAGGATGATGACGAGCACGAGTGCTGCCACCATCATGACCATGACGAGGACCATGACCACGACGGCCATGAGCACCACCATCACCATCACCACCATCATCACCACGGCCACGACGCCGACGAGGTGTTCCAGAGCTGGGGCGCGGAGACCTCCAAAAAATACACCGCGGAGGAGATCGGCGCGGCCCTGGACAAGCTGGCCGACGGCGAGGCCTACGGCATGATCATCCGGGCCAAGGGCTATGTGGCCGCCCCCGATGGCACCTGGGTCCACTTCGACTACACCCCCGGCGAGAAGGACGTGCGCACCGGTCCCGCCAACGTGGCCGGGCGCATCTGCGTCATCGGCGCGGGCCTGAAGGAGGACGCGGTAAAGGAGCTGTTCGGGCTGTGAAGCAGATCCCCGTGTATCTGTTCACCGGCTTTCTGGAGGCCGGCAAGACCAAGTTCATCCAGGAGACATTGGAGGACCCCCGCTTCAACAGCGGCGAGCGGACGCTGCTGCTGCTGTGCGAGGAGGGGGAGATGGAGTACGAGCCGGACAAGTTCGCCAAGGGCAACGTGTTCCTGGAGGTCATAGAAGACGAGGGGGACCTCCAGCCCGATACCCTCCAGGCCCTCTATGACAAGCACCGGGCCGACCGGGTGATGGTGGAGTACAACGGCATGTGGATGCTGGACAGCCTCTACCAGCGGATGCCGGAGGCCTGGGTGGTGGCCCAGGAGTTCCTGTTCGCGGACGCCAACACTTTCGTGAGCTACAACGCCAACATGCGCCAGTTCGTCTATGACAAGCTGCGCAGCTGCGAGCTGGTGGTATTCAACAGGTGCGGGCCGGCCGTGGACCGGATGGAGCTGCACAAGATCGTCCGGGCGGCCAGCCGCCGGGCGGACATCGCCTACGAGGCCCCGGACGGCAAGGTGGAGTACGACGAGATCGAGGACCCCCTGCCCTTTGACCTGGACGCCCCGGTGGTGGATATCAAGGACGAGGATTACGCCCTCTTTTACTCCGACCTCTCCGCCGACATGGGCAAGTACAGCGGCAAGACCGTGCGCTACAAGGGCATGGCCGTGAAGAGCCCCCGCCTCGCGGAGGACACCTTTGTCTTCGGCCGCCAGCTCATGACCTGCTGCGCCAACGACATCCAGTTCACCGGCCTGGTGTGCCGCTGGCCGGAGGCCAGGACCCTGGCCAAGGGCGAGTGGGTCACCGTCACGGCCACCATCGCCATCAAGTGGCACCGGGGCTACGGCCGGAAGGGCCCGGTGCTCACCGCCACCCACGTGGAGCACGCGGAGCCCCCTGAGCAGCCGGTGGCCACCTTCTACTGACCTATCCCGCAAAATACACGGCCCCCGGCGCGGGATGACTGCCCGCGCCGGGGGCTCTCCATGATATGCCGTTGATTTTCGGCCGTCTTTCCGGTATTATAGCGTTATCGGTTTGTAGTGTTATCTATGCAGCGCTGAAAAGGGGCAAAGAATGAGCAGAGAAGTGGCCGCCGCGTCTGCGGCGGACTATGACGCCATCATGTACGGGCACATGACGCCCGCCATGGCCGCGGCCTACCTCCAGGACGGCCGCGTCTCGCTGCGCACCTTTGCCGAGACGCTCCGGGAAATGTACCCCGGCGGGGACGCCCTGGACCGGCTGACGGACTTCTTTTGCCGCTATACCGACCCCGCCGCCCAGCGGTCCGTGCGCCGGAAGATACGCAACTGGCTTTCCGGGCGCCACGCGCCCTCCAGCCGGGAGGACATCTTCCTCATCGCCTACGCCCTGGAGCTGAGCGAGCAGCAGCTGGACCGGCTGCTGTGCCTGTGCACGGACACGGGCATCCAGTACCGGGACGGGCGGGACGCGGTGTTCGCCTGGTTCCTGCGCATGGCCAGGTCCTACGACGAGGCCGCGGCCTTTTACGCCAGTCTGCCCCCGGCCCCGGGGATGGAGGCGGCGGAGGACCCCGGCGCCTCCCGGGTTACCCACGAGATATACAACGATCTTATGCACATCCGCACCGAGGAGGAGCTGCGGACCTTCTACCTCCGCAACCTGGACCGGTTCGGCAGCCTGCACCTGCGGGCGTACTACTACTTTGAACTCTATCTGCGCCAGCTCATCCGCCCCGCGCCGCCCTGGGCGGACGAGGAGGAGCGGGACTGGTCCGTGGAGACGGTGGTGGACACCTACCTCTCCCTGCACATGCCCCGGGGCCGGGTCCGCCAGGGCTACAGCCTGGTCCAGCGGCTCATCCGCCAGAACTGGCCCAACGCCACCAGCCTCAAGAACATCCGCCTGCACAAGGAGGACGTGCCCCGCAAGCTCCTGCTGCTGCTCTATGTGGCCACGGAGAACGTGGGCGTGGAGGACAGCCCCTTCTATGACGACGCCGGCGAGGAGGACCTGACCGTAGAGGAGCGGGTGGAGGACCACTGGTGGACCCTCAACGCCCTGCTCACCGACTGCGGCATGGCGCCCCTGGACCCCCGGAACGCCACGGACTGGCTGTTTCTGTACGCCATGTGCTGCGACCCGGACGAGTCCATGAGCGACCGCCTCTCCCAGGTCATCGACCACATGTTCAAAAACGTGCGGGAGTCATGAACAGCATACGAAAATCGCCCCGGCGGGGATATCCCGCCGGGGCGGCTTTGTTCTATTCTGTTTCCGGTGCTCAGGGCTGGATGATCGCCGGTTCGCCCTCCACGGTGTACCTGTCGGTGCCGTCGCCCCGCTCCGATATGATGAGCTCGCCGCTGTTCTGGATGGGCTGGGATATGTCGATATGGCCGCTTATCTCCATCCTGCTCCGGTTGACGATGGTCCCCTCGGAGGCGGTGCTGGCCGTGCCCCAGCCGCCGAACCACATGTGGCCGCCGTTGTCCAGCACGGTGTCCCCGTCCATGTACAGGTCCACCGCCTCGAACACCACCTCGCACTCCTCCTCCGTGGTGACGGTGCAGCCTCGCAGGGTGACGCCCGGGCTGGTGATCCGCACGCTGCCGTATCTCTCCGTCACGTCGATGGCGCAGCCGGTCAGCTCCGTGGGCCCGATGAGGTAGATCTCGCTGTTTTCCACCGTGAGGGCCATGTCCTCCGCGGCGAAAGCCAGGGTGCCGGGCAGCATGAAAAAGGCGTCCGCCGCCATGACGGCGGTCCCGTCCATATCAAGGCTCTCCAGCCGCTCCGGCACGAAGCTGGCGTATTCCATGGTCAGCCGGGCCCCGGACAGGTCAAGGCTCCTGCCCTCGCCGGTGAGGATGGCGTTGTCCGCCATATAGAGCTCGCCCCCGGCCGGCACTGTGAGAGACGACCCCTCCGTCATGAGAAGGCCCGCGCCGTGCAGCAGCCGCAGCTCCGCCGCCTCCAGGGACCCCTCCCCGTACAGCACCAGCGCCGTGCCGCTGACGGTGATGGCCGCATCGGGCCCCGCCGTCACCGAGCCGCCGATGTAGAGGGGCTGCCCGATCTCGACAGGCCCCATGATAACGAGGTCCCCCGGGACGAATACAGCCTCGTCCCCCTCCAGGGCGGCGCGCAGCTCCTCCTCGGTCTGGACGGTGACAGTCCGCTCCGGCAGCCGTTCCGGCAGGGGCAGCGCCTGGCCGCAGAACCGCCAGTCGATGTTCTCCCCGCTCTCCGCGCTGATGACGCCGGGCCCGAACACCCGGCCATGCCAGACCGAGGCCCCGTCCTCCGCTGCCACCTCGCCGTGGCGGTTATAGACCGCGCCCAGATAGCTCTCCGCGCCATCGTCCAGCTGAAAGCAGCCGTCGTTGACCAGCCAGCCGTCGCTGCTGTAGTAGGCGCCGCCGCACACGGTGAAGGTGCCGCTGTTGTAGATGCTGGTGCCGTTGAGCGTGGAGAGGCAGGACTTCTGCTCGTCCCCCTCCTGGGGGGTGGGCAGGTCCATATCGCCCAGGTTCGAGATGCGGCCGCCTGTAGCGCTCATGTCGACCGTGGCAAGGCGCCCCAGATTCGTCAGCTGGGCGCCGGTCTCCAGCTCGCAGCCGCCCGCCGTGACCAGCTCGCCATAGTTGAGCAGGGTGCAGCCGCGCCCAAACTCCATGGTCAGGGCCCGGCCCTGGTCGGTGCAGCCGTCAAATCCGCCATAGTTGAGGACGGCGCTGTCCTCCGCCCGGATGCCGCAGAGAAGCTGGCCGCTGTTCACCAGTACGCTGTCACGGAGCTGCAGGCCCGCCTCGGTGTTTTCCGGCCACAGCACGCCGTCCTCGCCGATGAACAACGTCTTGCCGGAGATGTCGTACCATTGGGAGAGTGCGATGCTGCCCCGGATCATCAGCGTGTCGTGGAGCCGCAGCCCCTCGTTCAGGGTCCGCAGGTCCGTGACCTCGTAGGCCAGTTCCGCCTCCGGGCGGATCACCAGACGGCTGCCCAGGGTCTGGGCCAGCCTCTCGTCGTCGACCAGAAGGTTGGCCCGCTCATCCATGAGGAACACCGCCGTCTCCTCCCCCGCCGGGGACAGGCGGCCCTCCAGACGGAGCCGTTCACCGCTGCCCTCCAGGGTGACGAGGCCCCGGCAGTCCAGCGTCCCCTCCATCAGCAGGGTACCGCCCTCCGGCACGGTGAGCAGGTTGGCGCAGAGCGTGGCGCCCTCCTCCACCAGCAGGGGCTTTTCCAGCACGGTGGTGTCGTTGTCCAGGGTGTTCAGGTCCAGGGTGGCGCCGCTGCGCAGGATGACGGACGGCACGGTCTCGTCATCCATGAGCTTCATGAGCTCGTCCCGGCTGTAGATGTCGTCCGCAAGCTCCGTGCCGCCCTCGAAGAGCCTGGACAGGCTCCGGTCCCCCCGGGCCGTCCCGGACCGGGGCCCCAGGGACAGGGCCACCGCGGCGGCCAGGCAGGCAGCGGCGGCGACGCCCAGGCCGCCCAGGACCCAGGCCCGGCGGCGGGACCAGCGTCCTGACCGGACCGGCGGCATATCCGGCCCGGTCTCCCACGGGGCCTCCTCCGCCATAGGCCCCTCCTTGTACAGGGCCCGCCGGAAGTCCTCCATGGACTGGAACCGGCGGCGGGTCTGGATGCGCAGGGCCTTGAGCAGCGCCAGCTCCTGCCGCTTGGTCAGCGGCGCGCCCAGCTTCGTGGGCAGCAGCAGTGTGTCCTCCGGCACCCGGTCCAGGGGCTGGGGCGGGGCCTTGCCGGTGAGCCCGAAGTAGATGGTGGCGCCCAAGGCGTACACGTCCGTCCAGGGCCCCTGGCCCTTCTGGCGGTACTGCTCGATGGGCGCGTAGCCGTGCTTGATGGCGATGGTCAAGGTCTCCTGGCCCTGGTCCGCCTCCCGGGCGCAGCCGAAGTCCAGAAGACGCATGGCCCCGTTTTCCAGCATCAGGTTGTCCGGGGAGATGTCCCGGTGGATGAGGCCGCTCTCGTGGAGCCCGCTCAGCGCCCGGAACACAGGCTCCATCAGGGGCAGCAGCTTCTCCGGCGCCATGGGGCCGTCCCGCTCCACGATCTGCTTGAGGGTGACGCCCTCCACGTACTCCATGACGATGTAGGCGGTGTTGTTGGCCTCGAAGTGGTCCAGCACGCCCACGATGGCCGGCTGCTTCTCCAGCCGGGCCATGATCCGGGCCTCGTCCAGAAACCGCTGGCGGCCCCGCTCGAAGGTCTCCTTCGCGAGGCCGGTAAGGCTCACCAGGGACAGGGACGCGGCGCTGTTGCGGGTAGCCCTGTCCAGGGGGTAGTACTCCTTCACCGCGGCCTTCCGGGCCAGGCGGCGGTCGTAGGCCACATAGGTGATGCCAAAGCCGCCCTCGCCGATGACCCCGCCGACGGTGTACCGGCCCGCCAGGACCGTCCCCGGGGGCAGGTGGTGGGGCGACGGGACATAGGCCGCCGCCGGCTTTCCGCAGCGGGGGCACACCTCCGCCCCCTCCAGCGCCGTCATGCACCAGGGGCAGTATTCCATCTCCATCGCCTCACCTCCTCACCTTCTCAGTTATACTTTATTATACCGTCTGTTGGCGTTTTTCTCAACTCACTCGTCGTATATGGCGTGTTCTCCGACGACCTCCACGAGCTGCCCATCCCCGTGATAGTGCAGCTCGCCCCGGTTGAGGACCGGCAGTTTGACGTCCGTCTCCTCCGCCTCGGTCCAGTCCATATACCCCGCGTTGGTGATGTGGCTCTGGCGGTCCATGGTGATGGTGCGCTCCAGCCAGCCGTCGATACTGGCGTACCCGGCGTTATAGAGGGCGCTCCCGGCCAGCTCCAGTCTGGCGGGCCGGAGGACGATCGTACACCCCTCCGAGGCCGAGGAGATCTGGCTGTCCTGGAAGACGGCGCTCCGCCCCGCGACCTCCAGGATGCTCTCCTGATCCGGGCCGCTGACCGTGAGGTCGATGTCGGCCCCGTTCAGCCGGACCTCCCCCAGCAGGCGGACGGTGCTGTCCTCCGCCGAGATGGTCATGTCCCTGGCGGAGAACGCCTCGGACATGGGCGTCATGAACAGGGAGCGGGAGGCCGCCGTGACCTGGGCACTGTTCATGGCCAGGCTGTCCGCCCGCATGGGGATGAAGCAGGCGCGGTCACGGAGGGACACCTGGGCCCCTGTGAGGTCGATGCTGCCGCCGGCGGCGAACAGCGCGGAGGACTCCGCCTCCAGCGTCTCCGTCACCTTCAGGCTGCCGCCGCCGCTGACGCTGAGCTTGGCGAACCACCCGGTGCCGCTGTCCGCCTCCAGGCGGAGGTCGTCCGTCACCAGGCTGCCGCCCCCGCAGATGTACACCTGGCCGCCGGACACGGTGACCGACGGCGCCGTGACCTTCCCGCAGATGTACAGCGTACCGGCCACCACCAGCCGCTGATTGAGCTCGATGTCCCGGACGACACGCCCCTTCTCGCCGGCGGCGGCGGAGGCCCAGAGGGCGTCCGCGCTCTCCACCACGGTGCAGTCAGCGGGTATGAGTCCCGCCTGGCTGTCCGTCTGGAAGGAGGCAAGGCTGTCCGTGGCCAGCCGGGCCGTGCCCGGGCCGTAGACCACCCCGGCGGGCCAGCTCTCCCCGCCCACGGTCACGGAGCCGTTCATGTTGTAGATGCTGCCCGCGCCATAGCCCAGGCCGTCCTGGATGTCGATGGTGCCGCCGTCGTTCACGGTCCAGCCGTACAGGTCCAGCTCCGAGCCCCGCTCACAGACTATCGTTCCGCTGTTGTAGAGGACGGAGTCCCACTCCGTGCCGAGGAGGGCCGCGTGGTCCATACCGCTGGCCTCCGACATCTCCGGCAGCAGGAGCCGGCCCAGATTCACCATATCGGCGCCCACCATGTACATATCCCGCGCCGTGACCGTCCCGGTGTTCAGCAGCAGGCCGTCGTCCCATATCCGGGCGAAGAGGTCCTGCTCCAGGTCGCCGAAGTTCAGCAGCAGGACGCCGCCCTCCAGATAGTATCCCTCCGTATGGCTGTCGAAGGGCTCGATGGAGCCGTAATTATAGATGACCGTGTCGTCGTCGGCCCAGATCGCCGCCCGGATCGTCCCGCAGTTCACCAGGGTGCAGTGTCCGTCGCCGTAGCTTTCAAAGCACAGCGTGGACTCTCCTCCCGAATCACGGCCGCGTACGCGCACCGTCACGCCCTCGCTGACCCACACGTACGCACAGTCGAAGGTATAGTCTGCAGGCAGGCTGATGCTCTGGTCGATGGAGATCGGCTTGCCGGAGGCCACGGCGGCGGCCAGGTCCTCCACCGCGGTGACGGAGACGGCGTTTTCCGGCTTCCGGGGCGTGATCTGCACATGGGTGCCCATGCGCCCCAGAAGGCCGCTGTCCGCCAGGGCCAGGTTCTGCCCGTCGTCCATGAGGATGACGGCGCAGTCCTGCCCCTCGCCGGTGAGGCCGCCGGTCTCATTCACATATAGCCGCGTGCCGCTGCCCTCCAGGGTGATGAGGCCCCGGCAGTCCAGTGTGCCGTCCACCTGCAGGGCGGAGCCGTCGGGCACGCGCAGGTGGTTGGCCCGCAGCGCGGCGCCCTCCCTCACCAGCAGGGGCTTTGGGAGGACGTACTCGCCGCTGCCGCCCGCGTTCAGGTCCAGCACCGCGCCCGCCTCCAGGGCCACGGCCTTGACGCCGTCGCTCTCCATGAGGCTCTCCAGGTCGTCCCGGCCGTAGACGCCGGCGGCGATGGTCTGGGCGTTATCGAAAGTGTTCTCTTTCAGGGCCTTGCCGCTGCCCGGGTCGTGGACGGCGGAGTCCGGATGGCTGTCGCGCCAGGACAAAAAGCCCAGCACGCCCGCCACAAGCGCCACGGCGGCCAGGCTCAGGACGGCCCAGAGGCCGGTGCGGCGGCCGGATCGCTTCTGCTGCTGCTTTTGCTGCTTCTCCTGCTGCTTCTGCTGCCGGGCCTCCTGCTCCTGGCGTTTTTTCTCCTCGGCGGCCCGGCGGCGCTCCTCCTCCAGCCGCTTTTTCTCCCGGGCCTGCTCCTCCCGGCGGCGAAGCTCCTCCTTCTCCTCCGGGAACAGGCCGTCGTACAGCGCGTCGTGCAGGTCCTCCATGGACTGGAGCCGCCCCTGGGGCGCGGCGTTCATGCCCCGCAGCAGCGCCTTTTCCTCCGTCTCCGTCAGCGCCGCCCCCAGCTTGATGGGCAGCATCAGCGTGTCCTCCACCAGCCGGTCCGGGGCCCGGGGCGGCACCACGCCGGTGAGGCAGTAGTATATCGTCGCGCTCAGGGCGTACACGTCCGTCCAGGGGCCCTGGCCCTTCTGGCCGTACTGCTCCATGGGGGCATAGCCGTGCTTGAGGGTCACGGTCTGGGTCTCGCTGCCCTCCGCCTCCCGGGCGCAGCCGAAGTCCAGCAGCCGGGCGCGGCCGTCCTCCACCATGATGTTGTCCGGGGAGATGTCCCGGTGGATGAGCCCGGTCTTATGGAGCGTGGCCAGCGCCCCGAATATGGGCTCGATGAGCGGCAGCAGCTCCCCCGGCGGGATGTGGCCCCGCCGCTCGGTCATGGTCTTGAGGGTCACCCCGTCCACATATTCCATGACGATGTAGGCGGTGTTGTTGGCCTCAAAAAAGTCCTGTACGGTGACGATGGCCGGCTGCTTCACCATCCGGGCCATGATCTGGGCCTCCTTGAGGAACCGCTGCTTGCCCTTCTCATAGCTCTTGGCCTGTGGCCCGATGGGGCTCGTGACCACCACCGATACGGTGGCGTCCCGGCTCACCTTGTCCCGGGGGTAGTACTCCTTCACGGCCACCCGGGTCTCCAGACGCCGGTCCAGGCCTATGTAGGTGATGCCGAAGCCCCCCTCGCCCAGGACCCCGCCGACGGCATACCGGTCCGCCAGTACCGTGCCCGGCTGCAGATGGTGGGGCTGGGGCATATAGTCCGCCAGTGCCCTGCCGCACTTGGGACACGTGTGCCCCTCCCCCGCCGGGGCCATGCAATACGGGCAGTATTTCTTATCCAACGTCTCCGCCTCCCCCGTCATACCTTGGGTTCGATATATCCGTAGTTCTCCACCGGCTGATGCAGATCTCTCTCGCCGAAGAGATACATCTCGCCGTGATTCGTGATCCGGGCGCTGTCGCCGGTGGTCAGGCTGCTCTCCTGCCGCCAGCCGCCAAAGCTCGTAAAGCCGTAGTTCACAAGCTGGGTCTCACCGCGCAGGAAGGTATCGGCATGATCAAAGCTCAGCGTGCAGCTGCCTACGTCCGTTCCCTCCGCGCCCACTGTGATGCCGCTGCTCCCCTCAAAGACGTTCGTCTTCCCGAGGCACAGAAGGCGGCTGTCCCCGTAATAGCCTGTATAGCGCACCGAGACGGACCCGTCCGTCAGCGAAACACCGCCAGGCAGACTCGCATGGCTGTCCTCCACCGTGAGGGCGAGCCCCGCCGCCGTGAGGGGCGTCCCGCTCGGCATGCAGAGCCAGGAGGCGGAATACACGCCCACGCTGGCGCCGTCCAGGCCGGTCACCTCCGCCCCCGCAGGGAGGAAGCACCCGCCGTTTCGCAGGAGCACGGCCGCGCCGCTCAGCGCCAGCGTGCCGCCCTCGCCGTAGAGGATCGACCCGCTCACGGTCAGGGAGCCTGTCACCTTCAGCGAGGCGTTCCGGGCAAGGAACAGCTCCGCGCCGCCGCCAAGGCTCAGTTCCTCCGTCTCCAGGCTCCCGCCCTCGCACAGGACGAGCATGGAGCCGCTCACGGCGGCCGAGGGCGCCTTGATGGACCCAGCCACGTACAGCGGCGCCGTCACCGCCAGGGGCTCCGTGAGCTCCACGTCCCCCGTCAGGAGCACCGGGCCGCCGGCCGCCAGGGCGGAGAGCAGCGTCTGTCCGTCCGCCGCCGGGGCCGCGCCGGCCTTCGCGGCGTCGGTCTCCCCGGTCCGGCGGACATGCCCGTCCTGCTCCTGGGCCGCTGCCTCCACGGCGCCCGGGCCGTATATGAGCTCGGGCAGCCAGGCGGTCTCCGCCGCCGTGACCGTCCCGCCGCGCAGGTTGTACACCGCGCCGTCGAGACCGCCGCTGATATCCACCTGGCCGCCGTCGTTCCACAGCCAGCCGGACACGATCGCCGTCGCGCCCTCGTCCACGGTCATCCGGCCGCTGTTGTACATCGCGGCGCCGTTGGCCACCGTCAGGCCATCGCCATTGGTATCCACGGAAACAGTCAGCTGTCCCAGATTCACGAAGCCAGCGCCCATCTGCTCGAAGTCATAGGCGCAAAACTGCCCCGCGTTGACCAGCAGCGCCTCGCCGCTCATGCGGGAGCGCAGGGTGGCGTCGATCTCGCCAAAGTTCAGCACCAGCGCCCGGCCATCCAGGGCCATGCCCGTGCCGTTGCCCATGTTTTCGTTATAGACGCCGTAGTTATAGACGGCCGCGCCGCCCTTGATGCCGCCCTGGATGGTCCCCTCGTTCACCAGCACGGACCCCTCGTCCAGGCACAGAGTCCCCATGCGGTCATTCCACCTGTTCACGACGTCGGTACGGCGCACCGTCACGCCCACGCTGACCCAGACGGTCTTGCCGCGGCCCCAGAGCTCCTCGCCGTAGATATCGATGCTCTTGTCGATGGAGACCGCCGTCACCGTCTCGTCCGCAAAGGCGGCCTGGAGCTCCTTGAAGCTGGTGACGGACGTCATATCCGCCGGCCGCCGGGGCACGATCTGTATATGGCCGCCCAGGCGCTCCGTCAGGGCCCCGTCTGCCACGGACAGGGCCGTCCACTCGTCCATAAGGAACACGGCGCAGCGCTCCGCCTGCTCCGTGAGCGCGCCGGTCTGGCCGATGCTGAGCCTGGTGGTCCCACCCTCCAGGGTGATGAGGCCCCGGCAGTCCAGGGTACCGTCCACCTGCAGGGCGGCGCCGTTGGGGATGCGCAGCCAGTTGGCCCGGAGGGTGGCCCCCTCCTTCACCAGCAGGGGCTTCGCGAGGCGGTACTCGCCCTCTCCGCCCCCGTTCAGGTCCAGCGTGGCCCCCGCCTCCAGGGCGATGGCCCCGACGGACCCGTCGCGCATGAAGCCCGCCACGTCTCCGGCGTCGTAATAGCCCGCCGGGAGGGTCTTGACATTCTTATGCGCGCTCAGGTCCAGCGGCTGGCCGCTGCCCGGGGCCGGTGTGGGCTTGGGCGTGGGCTCTGCCGTGGGCGCCGGGGTGGGCTCCGCCGTGGGCACAGGTGCGGGCGAGGCGGCCGGCTCTCCGCCGCCGCGGCTGAACCAAAGGACCGCCGCGGCGATGGCCGCCAGCGCCAGGACCACGGCCACGATGGCGCCCGTCTTTTTCCGGGGCCTCGGCTGGGGCTTTGGCGCGGGTACGATAGGCTCCGGCTCATGTATAGGCTCAGGTATCACGGGCTCCGGCCCGGGGCCCTGATCGGGCTTCGGTCCCGGCTCCAGCGGGAAAACGCCGTTATAGAGCGCGTCATAAAGCTCCCTCACGGACTGGAACCGGCCCTGTGGCATCACATTCATGCCCCGCAGCAGCGCCCTTTCCTCCGTCTCCGTCAGCGCCGCCCCCAGCTTGATGGGCAGCAGCAGCGTGTCCCCCATCACCCGGTCCGGGGCCCGGGGCGGCACCACGCCCGTGAGGCAGTAATATATCGTCGCGCTCAGGGCGTATACGTCCGTCCAGGGGCCCTGGCCGCCCTGGCTGTACTGCTCCATAGGCGCGAAGCCGTGCTTGAGTGTCACGGTCAGCGTCTCGCTGCCCTCCGCCTCCCGGGCGCAGCCGAAGTCCAGCAGCCGGGCGCGGCCGTCCTCCACCATGATGTTGTCCGGGGAGATGTCCCGGTGGATGAGCCCGGTCTTATGGAGCGTGGCCAGCGCCCCGAATATGGGCTCGATGAGCGGCAGCAGCTCCCCCGGCGGGATGTGGCCCCGCCGCTCGGTCATGGTCTTGAGGGTCACCCCGTCCACATATTCCATGACGATGTAGGCGGTGTTGTTGGCCTCAAAAAAGTCCTGTACGGTGACGATGGCCGGCTGCTTCACCATCCGGGCCATGATCTGGGCCTCCCGGAGGAACCGCTGCCTGCCCTTCTCATAGCTCTTGCCCTGAAGTCCGATGGGGCACGTGATGGCCGCGGAGGCGGTGGCGTCCCGGCTCACCTTGTCCCGGGGGTAGTATTCCTTCACGGCCACCCGGGTCTCCAGACGCCGGTCCAGGCCTATGTAGGTGATGCCGAAGCCCCCTTCGCCCAGGACCCCGCCGACGGCGTACCGGTCCATGAGCACCGTGCCCGGCTGCAGATGGTGGGGCTGGGGCACGTAGTCCGCCAGCGCCTTTCCGCACCTGGGGCACGTGTCATCCTCCCCCGCCGGGGCCATGCAATACGGGCAGTATCTCTTATCCAACGCCTCCGCCTCCATTCATCAGAACTCCCTGTACTCCGCCGGTATGCCCTTGACCACGCTTGGATCAAAGTCGGGATAGTTGTAGAAAAAGCTGCCCCGGTTGTCCACGGGCTGGACCAGGTCCGCCTCCATGGAGAAGAAGATGGTCCCGTTGTTGACGAAGGACGCCTCAGCGTCTCCCGTCATATGATAAGCCCCCCAGCCGTCAAAGTTCATCTGGCCGTTGTTCACGATCTGGGTGTTCCCATTCAGCTCCACGTCCGCAAACTGCGACCACAGGCCGCAGTTGGTCCCCTCCAGGGTGATGGCGCAGCTGTCGAAGGCCAACCGGTCCCCGGTGAACACCAGGCCGGCGCTGTCCTCCCAGGTGCTCCGGTCCGTGATGGAGGAGCCGGCCAGCTCCACGGGGCCAAAGGCCCAGAATTCTCCGTCCTCCACAGTCATCACAAGGCCGCTGGCGGAGAAGGTCATATCCCCGGGTGTTGTAAAGATAGAGCCAGTCGCCAGCCTCAGCCGGGTCCTGTCCATGGACAGCCCCTCCAGCTTTCGGAGCGCGAAGGCGCTGTCGTACGCAATATCGAGGATGGCTCCCGACAGGTCCACGGCGCCGCCGCCGGCGTAGAGGGCCGCGCCGGTCATCCCCATGGAGCCGGTCACGGTCAGGCCGGCGCCCTTCGTCAGGATCAGCCAGGCCGTCTCCGCCATATCGCCCGTGTCGTTCACGGCGGCCAGGGCCTCCGCCTCCAGGCTGCCGCCCTCGCACAGGGTCAGCTGCGTGCGGTACACCGTGAGGGCGGACGCCTTCAGCCGCCCGGCCACGTACACCGGCGCCGTCAGCGTCAGGGGCTCGGACACGGTCAGATCGTCCCGGAGCAGCACCGTCATCCCTGCCTGCTCGGCCTGCCGCAGGGAGGCCTCGTCGTGGACCTCCACGGCGTTCGCCGGCACAGAGCCATCGGTCAGGTTCGGGTAGAAGGACATATTTACATCCTCCCTGCCCTTCTCCGCCGTGCCGGGGCCGCAGATCAGTCCGGAGCTGCCGCCCTCCACATAGCAGCGGCCGCTGAAGTCGTTGTAGACGCTGCCGCGCAGGAAGCCGCCGTCCTTCACATCCACCGTGCCCCGGTTGACCATCCAGCCATGTACAGTCACGCTGCTGGTATCCTCCACCGTAAAGGTGCCGCTGTTATAGATCCCGGCGCCGTGGAAGGTCTCGAGCCGGTGCCAGCCGGCGAGTCCGCCCACGGTCACCTGGCCCAGGTTCACCATATCCGCGTCCGTCAGAAAGCAGTCTGCGAGGCCGATCTCGCCTGCGTTGAGCAGGAAGCTGTTCTCACTGAGGTCAAAGGACCGTTGGTACCTGATCTGGCCAAAGTTCAGCACCAGCGACATGCCCACGCCCCAGGATACGCTCTCGCTGGCCGGATCGCTCATAACGCCGTAGTTGTAGATCGCAGACCTTCCCTCTATACAGATGCAGCTGTTGACGGTCCCCTCGTTCACCAGGACCGCCCCAGGGAGATTCGGGTGTTCAAATAAGGTGTCCGGGTCGATCATGTTGATATATCCGCCGCCCTCATTTTCGGAGGTAACGTTGAGCGTCACGCCTTCGCTGACCCACACCGTCTTTCCGGAGCTGATGGCCAGCCCTTCTGTGGCGGTGATATCCCCGTCCACGGAGATGGCGGTCACCTTCTCGTCCTCCAGCGCCTCAAGGAGCTGGTCCAGGGTGGTGACGGACAGGATGTCCTCCGGCCGCCGGGGCATGATCTGCATATGGCCGCCCAGGTGCCGGCGGAGGTTCGTGTCCGCCACGGACATGGCCTCGCCGGAGTCCATGAGGAACACCGCGCAGCGCTCCGACTCCTCGGGAAGGCCGCCGGTCTTGCTTATGCTGAGCTTCGTCTCCTCGCCCTCCAGGGTCACCAGGCCCTGGCAGTCCAGCTGCCCGTCCACCTGCAGGGCGCCGTCCCCGGATATGCGCAGCCAGCTGGCCCGGAGCGCGGCCCCCTCCCCCACCAGCAAGGGCTTTGTGAGGGTGTACTCGCCCTCTCCGTTCAGGTCCAGCACAGCCCCGTCCGCCAGGGCGACGACCCCAACGGAATCGTCGTTCATCAAGTCCTCCACGTCCGCGGCGGTGTAGCTGCCCGCCGGGAGGGTGTGGATATCCTCATAGGCGCCCAGGTCCAGGGGCTGGCCCCGTCCAGGGGCCGGGGTGGGCGGCGGCGTGGGTTCCGGCGTGGGCTCCGGGGTGGGCGTGGGCTCCGCCGTAGGCTCCGGGGTGGGCGTGGGTCTGAGAGATGCCAGCCCCCCGCGGCTGAACCAGAACACCGCTGCCGCGATGACCGCCAGCGCCAGGACCGCCGCCACGACGGCGCCCGTCTTCTTCCGGGGCTTGGGCTCCGGCTTTGGCATGGGCTTGGGCTCCGGCTCGGATACTATAGGCTCCGGCTCGGGTATAGGCTTTGGTATTATGGGCTCCGGTCCAGGCTCCGGCTTGGGTACCGGCTCTTTTGGGACCTTCTTCGCCGGGAACACGCCGTTGTAGAGGGCGTCATAGAGCTCTCTCACGGACTGGAACCGGCCCCGGGGCAGCACGCTCATGCCCCGCAGCAGCGCCTTTTCCTCCGTCTCCGTGATGGCCGCCCCCAGCTTGATGGGCAGCATCAGCGTGTCCTCCACCGCCCGGTCCGACGCCCGGGGCGGCACCACGCCGGTGAGGCAATAGTATATCGTCGCGCTCAGGGCGTACACGTCCGTCCAGGGCCCTTGCCCGCCCCGGCCGTACTGCTCTATGGGCGCGAAGCCCTGCTTGAGGGTCACGGTGAGGGTCTCGCTGCCCTCCGCCTCCCGGGCGCAGCCGAAGTCCAGAAGCCGGATGTGCCCGTGCTCCACCATGATGTTGTCCGGGGAGATGTCCCGGTGGATGAGCCCGGCCTCATGGAGCGTGGCCAGCGCGCCGAACAGCGGCTCGACCATGGGCAGCAGCTCTCCGGGCGGGATGTGGCCCCGCTGCTCCGTCATCTCCTTGAGGGTCACCCCGTCCACGTACTCCATGACGATGTAGGCGGTGTTGTTGGCCTCAAAGAAGTCCCGGACCGTGACGATGGCGGGCTGCTTCACCATTTTGGCCATGACCTTGGCCTCCCGGAGGAAGCGCTGCTTGCCCTTCTCGTAGCTCTGGGCCTGGGGCCCGATGGGCCCCGTGACCGCCACGGAGGCGGTGGCGTCCCGGCTCGCCTTGTCCCGGGGATAGTATTCCTTGATGGCCACCCGCATCTCCAGCCGCCGGTCCAGGCCTATGTAGGTGATGCCGAAGCCGCCCTCGCCCAGGACCCCGCCAATGACATACCGGTCCCGGAGCACCGTGCCCGGCTGGAGATGGGACGGCTGGGGCTCATACCCCGCCGCCGTCTTCCCGCACTTGGGGCATACGCCGTCCTCCCCCACCGGGGCCATGCACCAGGGACAATACCTCTTTTCCAACGCCTTTGCCTCCCTCATGTTTTTTTGATCAGCCGCCGTCGTATACCGGCGCCGCGCCCTCGACCTTGCCGGCGTCGAAGCCGAGTCTGTCGTAGTAGAACTGGCCTCGGTTGTCAATGGCCCGGGACAGCTCCGCCGGCATATAGAGCCTGAACTCCCCGTTGTTGACGATGGACGTCTCCGCGCCCGTCTTCAACAGAAAGTCGTCCCAGCCGTTAAAGCTCATCGAACCGCTGTTCACGATCCGGGTGCTGCCCTTCAGCTCCACGTCCGTAAAGTCCGTTACAAAGGAGCAGCCGGGCCCCTCCAGGGTGATGGCGCAGCTGTCGAAGACCGCCCGGCCTCCGGCGAACATCTGCGTGGTGTACCACTCCTCTGTGACCCGGGCCGTGATGGAGGAGCCTGTCAGCTCCACAGGGCCGAAGGCCGTGAACTCCCCGCCCTCCGCCGTCACCACAAGGCCGCTGGCGGAGAGGGTCATATTCCCGGGCGTTATAAAGCCGGAGGCCTCGTTCAGTGTCAGCTGGGTCCTGTCCATGGACAGCTTATCCAGCCGCCGGGGCGCGAAGATGCTGCCGCCCGCCGCGGTGAGGCTGGCCCCGGACAGGTCCACCGTGCCGCCGTCGGCGTAGAGGAACGCGCCGTTCATCCCCATGGAGCCGGTCACCTTCAGGCTGGCGCCCTCCGTCAGGCGCAGCCAGGGCGTCCGCGCTATATCGCCCGTGTCGTTGACGATGGTCAGGTCCTCCGCCTCCAGGCTGCCGCCCGCGCAGACCGTCACCGGCGCATGGTACGACGTGAGGGCGGATGCCTTCAGCCGTCCGGCCACGTACAGCGGCGCCGTCAGCTCCAGGGGCTCGGACACGGTCAGATCGTCCCGGAGCAGCACTGTCATCCCGGCGCTCTGGGCCTGCCGCAGAGCGGTCTCGTCGTGGACCTCCACGGCGCTCACAGGTACAGTTCCGGCCGTCAGGTTCGGGAAGAAGGGCGAGTGTATCACGCCCTCCGGCCCGGGCATCTCCACCGCGCCGGGGCCGCAGACGATGCCGGAGCTCCCGCGGCCGAACATGGCCTCTTCTTCGCCCCGGACGGTGCCGTTCACGTCGTTATAGACGCAGCCGAACAGGTGGCCGCCGGCCTTCACGTCCACCGTGCCCCGGTTGACCAGCCAGCCGAAGAGATCCACACAGCCATTGTGTTCCACCGTGAACGTGCCTCTGTTATAGATGACGCCGCCGCCGTAGCTGCCGCATTCGGTCCCCCACTCGCAGGAAGACTCGCTGGCGGTCAGCTGACCCAGGTTCGCCATATCCGTGCCCATCATATAGAAGTGGAGGGCGTTGAACTGGCCCACGTTGACCAGGAAGCTGTCATCCCAGAACCGGGAGCACCAGTCGGCCTTGATCTGGCCAAAGTTCAGCATCAGCGTCCGGCCCTCGTACCAGGCCCCGCCATAGGATTTGGTCTCGTCTATGACGCCGTAGTTGTAGATCACGGCGCTGTCCGTGCCATTGAGGGAGCCAATGACCGTTCCCTCGTTCACCAGGATCGGGTAGTCGCTGAGAGGGCCGCCCAAGCCGAGCGCGTGGCCGATGGCGCCGGTGCACGTCACCGTCACACCCTCGCTGACCCACACCGTCTTTCCCGCATCGATACCCATCTCATCGCCGGAGATGGTGATATCCCCGTCCACGGAGATGGCGGTCACGCTCTCGTCCCGCAGCGCACTGCGGAGCTCCTCCCGGGTGGTGACAGACAGGATGTCCTCCGGCCGCTGGGGCACGATCTGCATCTGCACGCAGCTGTCCAGGCGCGTGCGGAGATCCCTGTCCGCCACGGCCATGGCAGCGCCCGAGTCCATGAGAAACACCGCGTGCTCCTCCGACTCCTCCGTGAGGCCGCCGGTCTTGCTTATGCTGAGCCTTGTGTCCTCACCCTCCAGGGTCACCAGGCCCTGGCAGTCCAGCTCTCCGTCCAGCTGCAGGGCGCCGTCCCCGGATATGCGCAGCCAGCTGGCCCGGAGGGTGGCCCCCTCCCGCACCAGCAGGGGTTTTGTGAGGGTGTACTCGCCCTCTCCGTTCAGGTCCAGCACAGCCCCGTCCGCCAGGGCGATGACCCCAACGGAATCGTCGTTCATCAAGTCCTCCACGTCCGCGGCGGCGTAGCTGCCCGCCGGGAGCGTTTTGGCGTCCTCATAGGCGCCCAGGTCCAGGGGCGCGCCGCTGCCCGGGGCCGGGGTGGGCGACGGGGTGGGCTCCGGCGTGGGCCGGGGCGTGGGGGTGGGCTCCGCCGTGGGCGCCGGGGTGGGCGTGGGCTTGAGAGAGGCCAGCCCCCCACGGCTGAACCAGAACACAGCCGCCAGCGCCAGGACCACGGCCACGACGGCCCCCGTCTTTTTCCGGGGCTTGGGCGCGGGTCTCGTCTCCGGCTTGGGCTCCGGCTTTGGCGTGGGCTCATTCTCCGGCGTGACCGTCTGCGTGTGCTCCAGGACGGCCGCAGGCTCCGGGCCGGGGACCGGTCCGGGGGCAGGCGCCTCCAGGATCTTCTCCAGGGGGAACACGCCGTTATAGAGGGCGTCATATAGCTCCTTCACAGTCTGGAACCGGCCCTGGGGCAGCACGCTCATGCCTGTCAGCAGCGCCTTCTGCTCCGTCTCCGTGATGGCCGCTCCCAGCTTGATGGGCAGCATCAGCGTGTCGCCCACCATCCGGTCCGACGCCCGGGGCGGCACCACGCCCGTGAGGCAATAATAGATGGTGGCGCTCAGGGCGTACACGTCCGTCCAGGGCCCTTGCCCGCCCTGACCGTACTGCTCCATGGGGGCGAAGCCCTGCTTGAGCGTCACGGTGAGGGTCTCGCTGCCCTCCGCCTCCCGGGCGCAGCCGAAGTCCAGAAGCCGGATGTGCCCGTCCTCCACCATGATGTTGTCCGGGGAGATGTCCCGGTGGATGAGCCCCGTCTCATGGAGCGTGGCCAGCGCGCCGAACAGCGGCTCGACCATGGGCAGCAGCTCCCCGGGCGGGATGTGGCCCCGCTGCTCCGTCATCTCCTTGAGGGTCACGCCCTCCACAAATTCCATGACGATATAGGCGGTGTTGT